>CAZLJI010000067.1:0-9427 GCA_964559565.1 uncultured Ignavibacteriaceae bacterium
ACCAGTAATCTGCGGTATCTGCGTTCTATCGGTTAGTTGTTTTGGGTTTAAATGCATATTGAACTAATAAAAAAATTTAATCGAACTGTAAAGATTGTCTTCTCAACCCTGCTGATTTTGGTTTTACTGGATTTACTGTTTCCTCTTCCAGCTAAAAAAGAATTCTCAAAAGAAATCCACGCGAAGGATGGGACCCTTTTAACTGCTTATCTGACAAGCGATGATAAATGGAGGTTGCGTACTGAACTCGAAGAAGTTTCTCCTGAACTAATCAAAGCGATAATTGAAAAAGAGGACAGTTGGTTTTACTGGCACTTTGGAATAAATCCGGTTTCAATTGTTCGTGCATTTTATTGGAATGTAATAAGTGGAGAAACTCAGCTTGGAGCTTCAACAATTACCATGCAAGTTGCCCGAATGCTGGAGCCTAAGAAGAGAACATACATCAACAAATTTGGTGAAATGTTCCGCGCATTACAGCTTGAGATAAGATATTCAAAGGAAGAAATTCTTGAGCTTTATTTAAGTCTTCTGCCTTTCGGCGGCAACATTGAAGGAGTTAAGTCAGCTTCATACATCTACTTCAACCGACCACCGGATAAATTGAGTCTTGCTCAGTCAATTACTCTGGCTGTTATTCCTAACGACCCTAATAGTTTAAGATTAGATAGATCAAATGAAGAAATAATAAAAAATAGAGATTACTGGATAAATAAATTCAAACAGGAAAAGATATTTTCATCATTAAATTTAAAAGATGCACTTGATGAGCCCATTGAAAAAAATCGTTATGCAATTCCTGTTACGGCGCCTCACTTAAGTTATTATGTTAAAGATAATTTTAATGGTGATATATTAAAAACCACGCTTGATCTTTCAATTCAGCAAACTGCTGAAAATATTCTGCTTCGAAATGTCAGGAAAACTTTCTACAAAGGAATTACAAACGGTGCTGTGCTGGTAATTGATAATAGAAATTCATCAGTAGTTGCATACTGCGGCTCTGCTGATTTTTATGATGAAAGTTCATTTGGACAGGTGAATGGAATTACTGCAGTCCGATCTCCCGGTTCAACTTTGAAAGCAGCATTATATGCTTTTGCTTTTGATGATGGTAACTTAACACCACAGATGAAGTTTGCGGATATCCCAACAGACTTTCACGGTTATCAACCCGAAAACTATGACTTAAAGTTTAATGGAAATGTTTCAACGGAGTTTGCATTGCTAAATTCATTAAACATTCCCGCAGTAAAACTACTCGAGCAGGTTGGCTTGAATAATTTCATTGTATTTCTTGAGAACAGCGGATTCAATCAAATTCAAAAACAGAAAAGTAAACTTGGACTATCGATGATACTTGGCGGCTGCGGAACAAATTTACAAGAGTTAACCAAATTATTTTCTGCTTTTGCAAGAGAAGGAAAGCTTTATCCGCTTAATTTTATTTCCACTGAAAATGAAGAGGAGGGAGAGCAGATTTTTTCTGAAGCATCATCATATTTGATTGCAAATATTCTTTCAGGAACAAGCAGAAGTGATATTGCTGATCTTTCAAACTATTCAAAGCTTCCAAAGTTTGCATGGAAGACAGGAACATCTTATGGAAAGAGAGATGCCTGGGCAATTGGATTAAATCCAAATTATACAATCGGAGTATGGATGGGAAACTTTAACGGAGTTGGTTCTCCAAACTTGTCCGGTGGTGAAATTTCCGTTCCACTTTTGTTCGATCTGTTCAATGCTATCGATTACGATTCAGATGTTAAATGGTTTGAAGCTCCCGAAGAATTAATCACAAGAGAAGTCTGCAGTGAAAGCGGTTTAATCCCAACTCAATATTGTAAAAATGTAACGCGTGATTATGCTATAAAAAATCAATCGCATAATGATTTATGCAGCATTCACAAACGTGTTTATGTTAATCTTGATGAAAGTATTCAATACTGTACTGGTTGCTTACCTTCATCAGATTATAAAAAGTCTGTATACGCTGTTTATGAACCTGAGTTATCGGTCTGGCTTTCACAAAACAAAGACGATTATCAGAAACCGCCGCAGCATAATCCAAACTGCACTGCAAAATTTGCTGAAGGCGGTCCAAAAATTTTATCTCCCTCAGAAGATTACGAATATTTTCTTGAAAAAGATTCAAAACAGGAAATACTTTTGCTTGCTGCTTCCGACAGCAGAGTTAAAACTCACTACTGGTATGTGAATGAAAAATTCATCAGGAAAACTAAGCCGGGTGAACGTGTATTTTTTGTTCCTGAAGAA
This sequence comes from uncultured Ignavibacteriaceae bacterium, assembly GCA_964559565.1. Taxonomy (GTDB): domain Bacteria; phylum Bacteroidota; class Ignavibacteria; order Ignavibacteriales; family Ignavibacteriaceae; genus IGN2. The sequence continues at coordinate 2,278 of CAZLJI010000067.1, forward strand.
AAAGAATTAAAGATTACCTGTCTTGATGACAAAGGGAGAGATGGAAGTGTAAATGTTAGTATAAAGTATTATTGAATAGACTTGAAATTATTTTTATTTGAATAAAGGCATAACCCACCTAATTTTAGTTACCAAGAAAAAAGAAATTCAGAGTATTTTAAAGTATGGATTCAGAACTTTCTGCCGAAGATAAATATCAGCTTTTAAGAGATATTTCTTTTAAGATAAAAGATACTTTAGATCTAAACGTTATCCTCAATCTTCTACTTGATTCACTGAAGACGGTTATTGATTATGATGCCGCTGGAATTTTTGTTTTAAGTGAAGCAATCGATCATCCTGATTATCCTTTCCCGGGACAAAAAATTGGTGGAATAGCTAAACGCGGTTACGAATCTACTCCATTGGAATCCGATAAAATGTTAAGCGAAGGCAAAGGTATAATTGGTTATGTAATCAATTCAAAAGAAAGTTTAATTATTGATGATGTCAGAAAAGATGATCGTTACATAATTGGAAGAAAGAAAACCCTTTCTGAATTAGCTGTCCCGATTATAATGAATGATACAGCAATAGGTGCGTTAGATGTTGAAAGTGATAAACTTTCTGCTTTTAATCAAAACCATCTTGAAATTCTTCAGTTCTTTGCAGATGCTTCCGCAATCTCATTAGAGAAAGCAATTCTTCACCATCAAATCCTTGAAAAGAAAAAATTAGAAGAGCAGATGCAGATAGCGAAAGATGTACAATCAAGTCTTCTGCCTGCGCAGCCTCCTGAAATTGAAGGATACGACATTGCAGGCATTTGCATTCCAACTTTTGAAATCGGTGGTGATTACTACGATTACATTAAGCTGGATGACAATAATCTAGCTATTGTTATTGCAGATGTTTCGGGTGATGGAATACCGGCAGCATTGATAATGGCTTCATTTCGAGCAATGCTGCGTAATCAATTAAGATTACATAATGAATCTGCTGAGATAATGAATATGCTGAATCAGCAAATTCCGGAAGTGAGCCGTAAGAGAGATTTCATAACAGCGTTTTATGGAAAATTAAATTTCAAAGAAAATACTTTTGCTTATACTAACTGCGGACACAACCCTTCTTTATTATTACGAGCTAACGGCGAATCAATATTGCTTCAACAGGGTGGACCATCTTTAAATATTATCAAAGATGCAAAATTTAATTTTGATTCTGTTTGCCTTGCTTCCGGCGATCAAATTATTTTTTATACTGATGGAGTAACAGAAATTTTCGGTGAAGATTCGAAAGAATATGGATTTGAGAGACTTAAAGAAATTGTACGGGAGTCAAAGGATAAATCAGCTAGTGAGATAATAAGTAATATTGTAGAATCAACAAAAAGTTTTTCTGGAACAAAATTATACAGAGATGATTTCACTCTTGTAGTATTAAAAAGAAAATAGGAGACACTGATGAAAACAAACTATATGTCAAAACCGTTTATGATCTTAATGATCATTCTTACATTTCAAGTGAAAGTATTTTCTCAGGATACATTTTCAATCGTTGCAGTTGATACTGTTACGGGCGAAATCGGAAGTGCCGGTGCTTCCTGTGTTGGGCCTTTAGGCGGAGTTGGTGCTTTTATTCTCAGCGATGTAATTGAAGGAATCGGTGGAATTCACACACAGGCTTCGTGGAATTCAACGAACCAACAGAATGCAAGAGCCAGAATGCTTGAAGGCTTATCTCCTCAGCAAATTATTGATTGGCTCGTTGCGAACGATGCACAGGGTAATCCAACAGGACGACAATACGGAATTGTTGATCTTACAAGAAACGGAGAAAGTGCTGCATATACGGGAGTAAATTGTCTCAATTATAAAAGCCATGTTACAGGTCCCGGTTATGCAATTCAGGGAAATATTTTACTCGGGCAGGTTATCATAGATACAATGCATTCAACTTTCTTAAACACTCCGGGTCCGCTTGCTGATAGGTTGATGGCAACTTTAAAAGCAGCAAAAATACTTGGTGCAGATACCCGTTGCACTGGCAGAGGAACTTCATCACAATCTGGTTTTGTCAAAGTTGTAAGAATCGGTGATGGAGGAACTCCATATTTACAAATTGTTGTTCCTGATACGCCGGTAGGAACAGATCCGATAAATGTGCTTCAGGGAATGTTTGATAATTGGAAGATAGCAAAGTTCAATATTGTTGATCCGTTTCTCTCACAGATTGAAGTTAATCCTGACACCATTCCGGCAAATGGAACTTCGCAAGCAACGATTACAATCTCTCCAAAGAATAATTCAGATACGCTTCTCGTGAGTGGAAAACAAATTATACTTTCAAACACAGGTGCGGGTTCATTGAGTTCAATTACAGATCTGGGAGATGGAACATATGAAGCAACAATAACAGCACCGATTGTTGTGGGCATCGATACAATTTCAGCAATTGTAATTTCAGGAACAGATACTGTTTCTATTTTTTTGAAAGATATAGTTACTTACACTAATCCTGTTTCAGTAAATGAAATCCCGAATTCACCCAACAGTTTTTATTTGTATCAGAATTCTCCAAATCCATTTAATCCCTCTACAATTATTAAATTTACTATTCCTTCTGTCATTGCGAGCGGAGCGAAGCAATCTCAATTTGTTACTATAAAAGTTTATGATGTATTAGGAAATGAAATTGCAACGCTTGTAAACGAAGAAAAATCAGCAGGCATTTATGAGGTTGAATTCGATGCTGAAAAACTCCCAAGCGGAGTATACTTTTATAAGCTGCAAACAGGTAATCCTTCCACAATCTCAGTACAAGGCTTTGTAGATACAAAAAAAATGATACTCTTAAAGTAACCAATAGATGCACAATAGCGTTGATAGGTTTGTCTTGAAAGTAATGTTTTCTAGATTAATTTTTGAATTCATCAGAAAAGACTCAAAAACTGTGCGTAATAAGGACCACTCTGGTAATGAAATATATTGAGAGAACCAGATGAGTCATTTTTTTACTGCTTATTTTTAAGAAATCGTTCTTTGTGTAGGTTTTTACATTAAAATGACATCGTTGTGACAATCTCCTCCTTATTTATTAACAAATTTCATGTGAAAATTAAATCATAAAGGAGGATAAAGTGAAAAATTTAGCGTTTGCGTTAGTTCTATTGAGTGTATACTCACTCAATGTTTTCCCACAGGAAAACATTTACAAATTGTATTTGGGGAGTGGAATATCTATTCCATCAGGTCCTGAAACCTTTTCCGATTACTGGGAGTCAGGCTATAATCTGAATGCTGGGTTTGGGTATGCTTTCACTTCAAATTTGTCTGCAACTTTAATGATTAATTATAATCAGTTTACATTTGCAGATGAAAAGCTCTTAGAGGATGCTGGTTTAAACAATACCGGAGTCCAAATTGATGGAGGTAAAACATATTTTTGGGCATTCACAGCAAATCTGAAGTATAATTTCCTTGTTTCAGCAGACTTCATTTCACCGTATGTGACTGGAGGTGCGGGATACTTCGGTTTGAGAGCCGATCCGATTGTCTTAAGTTATGGATCATTCAGTGCTGCAACGGATGAGGCATCGGAGTCTTCTTTCTTCGTCAATGCAGGTGCAGGTCTAGAAATTCCTATTAGTCAGATATTCGGCTTCTTCATTGAAGCCAATTACAGCATTGGTTTTACAAAAGAAGAAAATACCAATTATATTCCTTTAAAAGTAGGACTGTCGCTAAATATTTGAAATCCGTTGTTTTGCAACCTGTATGCATCGGACGATACTGCAAATAATCCAGGGAGCTTAGGCTCCCTCTTACTTTTTGTATGATTAGTTTTTATAAAAATGAAAATAAAGAATTAAAACTCATCCTCAACTAGCCAGCCCTGTGCTTTGTCTGTTGACATTTCAGAAATGAATCTTGATGGCTTCGAAAGTGTTACTCCATCAATGCGGTTGTACATATGCATTGGATAGGTAACGAAAAGATTTTGCTTTGCGCGTGTAGATGCAACGTACATTAATCTTCTTTCTTCTTCTAACGATTCCAAACTTTCTGCGGCTCGTACAGAAGGGAAGTAACCTTCAACAGCGTGAATAACAAAAACAGAATGCCATTCAAGTCCCTTTGCTGAGTGGATTGTAGAAAGAGTTAGAAATTCATCCTCTTTATCAGTTGCATTGATGTCAGTTACGCTGTCTATAATCGGCTCAATTGCCATATCAGCAAGGAAAGATTCCAGCGAACGATAATTCTCGGAAATATTCTGAAGTGTTTCAAGGTCTTTACTTCGTTTATTAAAATCATCATACTTTACTTTGAATATCGGATGGTAATATTCGAAAACCATTCCAACCAGTTCTGTTGGCGGAGCGTGTGTTGTATGGAGTTTGTATAGATGAACAAATAGCTCTTTTAGTTTTTCATGAGCAAACTGTTTTTTTGTGCCGGGATGTTCCTCAATTGTTAGTCGTGCAGTAGCTAATTCATCTAATATTCTTTGTGCAGTTTTTGGTCCGACACCTTCATGCAATAATAAAACTCTGTACCAACTAACAATGTCTCTCGGATTAGATGCAATTCTTAAAAATGCGAGCACATCTTTCACGTGTGCAGTTTCGATAAACTTTATTCCACCAAACTTTTGAAAAGGAATTCCTGCTTTCGCTAATTCAATTTCAAGATCAAATGAAAAAAATGATGAACGAAAAAGCACAGAGATATCTTTAAGACTTACCCCTTCCTCCTGAAGTTCAAGAATTTTTTCAACAATAAATTTGGATTGCATATTTTCATTCGCTGCAGCAACTATAAAAGGAAGCTCGCCTCCTTGCCTTTTTGTGTAGAGAACTTTTGTGTATTTCTCAATCGCTCCGTCATAAACGTGGTTTGCAAAATCCAGTATAGTTTGAACGCTCCGGTAATTCTCTTCAATTTTAATAATCTGTGCATCCGGAAAAAGTTTCGGGAATTCCATTATGTTTTTGAAGTTAGCTCCTCGGAAAGAATAAATTGACTGTGCATCATCTCCGACAACCATTACATTTCCATTGTGCCCTGCCAATCCTTTTACGATATCTGCCTGAAGCTTGTTTGTATCCTGGTATTCATCAACCATTAAAAAATCTATGGATGAGAGAAGATTTTTGGAAGCTGCATTTCCGCTTGAAAGGAAATCTCTCAAATAAAGAAGTAAGTCATCATAATCAAGCAAGTTGTTTCGTCTTTTATAATCGATATATATTTTTTGAATTTTTAATATCTCGTCAAGCTCCTGGAGGAAGTGAGGATACTCTTCTTCGATAATTGATTGAACTTGTTTTTCTGTGTTTGCTGAGAAGCTGTAAATTTTATTCAGAGTTTCTTTCTTTGGGAATCGTCTTTCCTTGCTAATTAATCCTTCCTGTGAACGAATGAGATTAATTATATCTTCGCTGTCTCCCTGATCAAGAATTGTAAAGTTTGAATCCAAACCTGCAGCTTTAGAATATTTTCTTAAAGTTATATTTGCAAAAGAGTGAAACGTACCGCCACGAATTTTCGAGCATCGATCATCAAGTAAAACCGAAGCACGCTTCAACATTTCATTAGCCGCTTTTCTAGTAAAGGTGAGTAGTAAAATTGAGTTTGGGTCGTGACCAAGCTCAATTAATCTTGCAACACGATAAACAAGAGTTCTCGTTTTCCCTGTTCCTGCACCAGCAATGATTAGATAAGCTCCATTGACTGCAGAGACAGCTTCATACTGCGATGGATTTAATTCCTGCTGATAATTAATTGCAAAACGGGATTCGTCAACTTTTCTCTCGAATCCCGCTTTACCAACTCGTGTAAGTATATATTTTTTTTGATTCATCTGCGGAGTGCTTTTGGCTTCCCTAGAATTTCTGAAAAGATAATATACTCTTTCAGTGTTGATGGATTTTTCATTTTAGATTTTACAGAAAATGCTAAACTGCTGTAAGCAGATTCCTTCCTCTCCAAGGACTCTTCAAACATAGCTGCTTTTTTCTCAACACTTGAATCAACTCTCGCAACTCTTTTGCTAACTTCTTCCTTCTTTCGTTCCCAGACATCTGCAACATGTTCAGATTTAGTTTTTCCCTGCCAGATCTCTCTGCGTGTGTGTTCCTCTTCAGTTGCAACTGTTTCAGGTTGATGTTGTGGAACTGTGTCTCTTCGTTCAGTTTGTTCGTCACCAACTTTAAAGAAATCTTCAAGTTCTTTGAGAATATCGTATTCTGCCTTTTGTTGAGATTGAGGCACTGATACTTCTGTCTGTTCCGATTGATAATAATCTTCCCGCTGTGACTGCTGCACAGGAGGTTTTTTCTGAGGCTGCTGTTTCTTTTTAAAGATGCTGCTCAGAAAGCTGATAATAATTATAGCATAAATTAATATTTCGAATACGTTGTCCATTAACTCTGTTTCTTCTTATCATCCGGTTTAGAAATTGAATCACGCATCTCAGTATCAGCCATAATATTTTTCATCTGGTAGTAATCCATTACTCCAAGTCTGCCTGATCTGAATGCTTCAGCAATTGCTTTTGGGACTTCTGCTTCAGCTTCAACGACACGAGCTCGCTGTTTTGCAACTTCAGCTATATTTTCCTGTTCGCTTGCAACTGCTGCTGCTCTTCTTTCTTCGGCTTTTGCTCTGGCAACCTTTAAGTCGGCTTCTGCCTGATCTGTCTGAAGCATTGCACCGATATTTTGTCCTATATCAACATCAGCAATATCAATCGAAAGAATTTCAAAAGCTGTTCCTGAATCCAAACCTTTTGCTAAAACACTTTTAGAAATTTTATCAGGATTCTCTAAAACTTCTTTGTGTGAATTACTCGAACCTATGGTTGAAACAATTCCTTCGCCTACTCGTGCAAGAACTGTTGCTTCACCGGCACCACCGACCAATCTGTCAATATTTGTTCTTACAGTAACTCTTGCAATCGCTTTTAACTGAATTCCATCTTTCGCTACTGCAGCTACCAATGGTGTTTCAATTACTTTTGGGATGACTGACATTTTTACTGCTTCTAGCACATCGCGACCTGCAAGATCAATTGCTGTTGCACGTTCAAATGGTAAATTTATGTTTGCTTTATCTGCTGAAATCAGTGCGGCGACAACTTTCTTTACATTGCCACCTGCGAGGTA
>CAZLJI010000068.1:0-7351 GCA_964559565.1 uncultured Ignavibacteriaceae bacterium
GGGCGGTCTGTGGGTAGATTACAATTTGATGAGTAACCTTCCAGGATTGTTTGTACTAGGAGAAGCAAACTTCTCAGATCACGGTGCAAACCGTTTAGGTGCATCAGCGCTGATGCAAGGTTTAGCGGATGGATATTTTGTAATTCCTTACACAATGGGAAATTATCTTGCTGGCGATAAACCTACTTTGGTAAAAACCGATCATCCCGAGTTTGAAAAAGTTGCTAAGGAAGTTAAAGATCTAACCAACAAACTTCTTTCTATCAAAGGAAAGAGGACTGTTGATGATCTTCATAAACAGCTTGGCAGAATTATGTGGGATAACGTCGGGATGGGAAGAAATGAAGCTGGATTGAAAAAAACTATCGAGCAGATAAGACAGGTAAGAGAAGAATTCTGGAAAAATGTTACAATACCTGGCAGCGGAGATGATGTCAATCAAACACTAGAACGTGCAGGAAGATTAGTCGATTACTTTGAACTCGGTGAGTTGATGGCACTTGATGCCCTTGAAAGAAATGAATCTTGCGGCGGACATTTCAGAGTTGAGTATCAGTTTGAAGACGGTGAAGCTAAACGAGATGATGAAAATTATTCGTATGTATCAGCCTGGGAGTTTGCAGGCGAGAATAAATGGAACCTTCACAAGGAACCTCTCGAATTTGAATATGTAAAACCGGCAATAAGGAGTTACAAATAATGGAAGCAAAAAAAATAAACCTGAAGCTTAAAATCTGGAGACAGAAAAACTCAAATACAGTCGGAAGTTTTGTTGACTATGATGTTCAGGTTTCTCCTGATGCATCATTTCTTGAAATGCTCGATGAGTTAAATAATAGACTTGAATTAAGGGGTGAAGAGGCAGTTCATTTTGAAAGTGACTGCCGTGAAGGTATTTGCGGAACCTGTGGACTGGTAATTAATGGGAGACCACACGGACCGTTGGCTAAAATTGCTACCTGTCAGCTTCACATGAGAAACTTTAAAGATGGTGATACTATTTGGGTTGAACCATTCAGAGCGAAAGCATTTTCCGTTATCAAAGATTTAATGGTAGATCGTTCTGGGTTTGATAAAATTCTCCAGGCTGGTGGTTATATTTCTGTTAATACTGGTGGAGTGCCGGACGCGAATGCAATCCCAATCCCAAAAGAAATTTCAAGTTTAGCAATGGATGCTGCCGCTTGTATCGGTTGTGGTGCTTGTGTTGCTGCATGCAAAAATGCTTCGGCAATGTTATTCGTTTCAGCTAAAGTTTCACAATATGCATTACTTCCTCAGGGACAACCTGAGCGTTATCAAAGAGTTGAAAAGATGGTTAAAGTGATGGACGAACTTGGCTTTGGCAGCTGCACAAATACTTATGCATGCGAGGCCGAATGTCCAAAAGGAATCTCAGTAACAAACATTGCAAGGCTGAACAGAGATTTCATTATGGCAAAGATTAAAAACAAAGCAGTAGAAGTCTAAAGCATCAAATATTACGGAAAATATAAAATCCCGGTTTAGTTTAATCGGGATTTTTTATTAGTTTCGATCAGACTTAATTGAAATAGAAATTTGTCAATAGTTATTCTGTTTCTTAATTTGAGATTGCAAAATTAGAGAGAATAGTGATGTTTGAAAAAGAAATAAAATTTATTGGTGATTTCTGCCTCAACCAGGTAAAGAACCTCGGGCCGGTATTCACATTTGAAAAAGTCACCACTACAAATCTTCATCCTGCAATTGTTTCCTACATATCTGCAGAACTGGATTTTATGATCTATGCTGACAGACGCAAGCTTCTACAGCAATCCTATTTTGATTATTCAGGTAAAGAAATATCGGATCATTTTCAAAAGATCTCAGGTGAAATTAAGAGGAATAAAAAAATATCATTTGAAGACTTAAAGAAACTAATTTTGCAGGCTGTTTCCTTCAATGCTAATTACCTTGTTAGACCCCGCTGGTCCTTAACAAAATTAATTTTTAATGAGCAGCCCATTATCTCTGTTGAAGAACTTCAGATGATGTTGAATTATTTATACTATTACGAATATTTCAGAAAGGTGCTTTCAGCATATCTATCTAAACGGAAACTTGTACAAATATCGTTGACCGAATTTGATCTTATTCTAAATAAAATAGATAGTGAATTATTCAGCTCAAGCCAGGAACAATTAGTCGAGAATGCGCTTAAATCTATGGGAGATTTCTTCAATATTGGTGGAGTTGACAAAAATCTGGTTTCATCAAGTGCGATCGAAATTTTTCTTAAAGAAAAAAATATGCTAGAGCTTGTATTCAAGCTTCGTAAAGAAGTTCCTGAAGGTCAGAAAAAAAGATATGATAAAAATGATCTCAAGCGGATCTTTTATTCAAATGCCTCTGAGGAAAAGAGCGAAAAGATTACAATTACAGATTCAGAAATTGTAATCGATGGGCAGCAAAAATCAAATGAAGAATCAGAAAAAACTAATCTGGAAGAACTCGCTGTTAAATATGCCGACGAAATGGAAAAGACTGATGTTGAATCATTCTTAAGCCCGGAAGAAGAAGAAACTTTACTTTCTTTATATGATGACGAAATAAAAGAGTTTATCAAAGAAACAGATAATGAAACTCCTGGAAATGAGATTGGAATAATGAAATCGGTTATAGGAGAAGAGGAGGGAAAGATTTTTGAACACGACTTGGAAGAATCTGAGTTTTTGAAGCAGGAGGATTTAGCATTGACTGAATCGGAAGTAAGCAGTTCAGTATCCGCAGAAATTCCTGAAGTGGATAAAGATGAGTTTCCAGATCAAATCGAAATTGAGTCCGAAACTTTGAGTCAAAGTTTTGAAAAAGAAATTGTAGATGAAATGATCAGAGATTTTATTGGTGAAGAAAAGTCCGGTGAATCAATTGATGAAAATACCGAAGACATTTTAGAAATGGACAAACGAACTTTAGATACTGAGCTACCCGAAATCGAAACACTTGAAAATGAATTGCTCAATATATTTGAAGACGTAGATAAGTTTAATGCTTCCGTGCCTTCAGATGAGATATCCTTTGAGGAAGTAAAAGAAATACGCACTGACACTCAAGATACAGCTAAGGATTTATTTTCACCTTTTCTTGAGGAAGATGGACTGGATGATTATATAAATAGTCTTGATGAAATTGTATCTTCCGACAAAAAAAACAAACCAATTGTCGATGAAATAAAAAATGAGATAATTGATGAGAAACCGGAACCTCCAAAACAAGTTGCCGTTGAAGAAAGAGTGGTAGTTGAAAAGAAGGATCATGAAGAAAAAGAAAAAGTTAGCAGAATGGTTCGACCTAAAGATCTATTCAGCTATCTTAGAAGAAAAGAAGTTAAAAAAATTGTTTCCTTTATATTTGCAAATGATGAAGAGGACTTCACAAATACGATAGAGAGATTAATGGATTGTCATTCTTATAAAGAAGCGTCAGAAATATTAAAAGCAGTCTTCACTTCCTACAAAATCAGTCCTTACTCAAAAGAAGCCATAACATTCACAAACGCTGTATCTAATTACTTCAGGCAAGCCTGATGTTTGTCGACTATTCGCTAATAGAAGTCAACTCCGGAAAAGGAGGAGATGGAGCAGTGACATTCCGACGAGAGAAATATGTTCCCAAGGGTGGTCCGTCGGGTGGTAACGGTGGGAATGGGGGAAATGTTATAATCAAAGCCAGCACAAATCTTCATACACTTCTGGATTTTAGATATAAAAAAAAATACAATGCAGGCAATGGCGATAGCGGTGGCAATTCTCTTAAAGATGGGAAGAGTGGTGATGATATCATAATCCGTGTACCTGTCGGAACTGTTGTAAAAGATTCTGAAACAGAGGAAATACTTTTTGATCTCGATTTTGATGGAAAGGAAATTATCCTGGCAAAAGGTGGGAAGGGAGGTAAAGGCAATAGTAAATTTGCTACTCCTACAAATCAGACTCCCCGATTTGCTGAAGATGGAAAACCAGGTGAGCATAAAAAAGTAATTCTCGAATTAAAATTAATTGCAGATGTTGGGCTGGTAGGCTTTCCAAATTCTGGTAAGTCCACTTTGATTTCAAAAATATCTGCTGCGAAACCAAAAATTGCCGATTATCCTTTCACTACACTCGAACCGAATCTTGGAATTGTCAAATACAAGGACTTCCAAAGTTTTACAGTCGCGGATATTCCAGGTATCATAGAAGGCGCATCGGAAGGTAAAGGATTGGGTCATCAATTCCTTCGTCATATAGAAAGAACGAGAATAATTCTTTTTCTGATTGACATAACTTCTGAAGATTATCAAAATGATTTTAATATTCTGATGAATGAATTAAAGAGTTATAGTTCAAAATTAATTCAAAAGAAAATTTTTGTATCCCTCTCAAAAGCAGATTTGATTGATTCAGATAAAATGAAGGAAGTTTCGCGTTTTAAGTTCAAGGGGATAAAAGATAAACCAATAATATTCTCATCAATTTCAGGACATGGATTGGATAAAATGATGGATATTTTGTGGAATATTCTCGAAAAAGAAAAGAATACTGAGTAGATTATTTTAAGTCTAATAGGTAGCTAATTCTCTCATATTTTTGAAAATATTAAGCTTTGTGGCTATATTTGCGTCCCGATTTTAATGGGATCAAACAGGGCGGGGTAGCTCAGTCGGTGAGAGCAGTGGAATCATAATCCACGTGTCGGGGGTTCGAATCCCTCCCCCGCTACTAGAACAGGAAAATAATTAAATAGGACATAGAACAAAGGAATAATTATGTATAGTATATTAGTTTTAATAGCTTCGATTGCAGCAGTACTTCTGATTGTCGTTGTATTGATGCAAGCTAGTAAAGGTGGCGGTTTGTCCGGTACATTTGGTGGTGCAAGTAATATGAGCTCAATGTTTGGAACTAGAAGAACTGCTGATTTTCTTAGCCAGGCAACGTGGTGGTTGGCTGGAGTAGTTGCTGTTCTTGCAATTGTAGCTAATCTTTTCTTTTTACCTGGCAAAGTAACTCAGGAACAAAGAAGTATTATTCAGGAATCGGGGAGACAAAATATTCCTCAAACACCGTCATTACCGCAGCAGCTTCCCGAGCAAAAATAAAAATTTCAAATATAAATTTTTTGAAGCCCTGACTTAAATCACTCAGGGCTTTAGCTTTTCCATTCCGCAAGAATTTCTATAATTCTATCCTGAATATTTTTGTATTTATTTGCCCCTCCCGAGGTAAACTCAAACATCATGCAGACTATCAAATCATCGTCATCAGCAGTTGTAATATAACCGGCAAGAGATGACACTCCATTTAAAGTTCCTGTCTTCCCTCTGAAATTATTTTCTGCAGGAGTTCCAATCATTCTCCTTTTTAATGTCCCATCAACTCCTGCAATGCTTAACGAATTAAAGAAATCATCAAATTGCTTAATGTTGAAATAAACTTTTTCAAGTAATCCGACTAAAGCACCTGCTGTAACCTGATCAAACCTGGATATTCCAGATCCATCAACAATTTTTGTTCCCTCTGAGTAAATGCTATTATCTTCAATATACTTTAGTATAGCTTGTGTTGAGAAAAATGAATTTCCTTGCTGCCCACTATAAGCTGAACCTAGTGTTTTAAACAAACATTCAGCATAAAAATTATCACTGCTTTTATTAATTTCTTTGAGTAACTCACGAAGTTCAATTGATGAATCAACCAAAAGTTTAGCGTTCTCATCAGTCATTCCGGAAATCGGTTTGCCTTTTACTTCCATTCCATATGAAGCTAATTTCTCTTTGAATTTCTGAGCGACAAAAAGGGGAGGATTTTCAACATTAACAAAATAATTTCTGTATCTGCCTCTGCGTTTCTTTTTGACAATAGTTCTGTTTCTATCTATTACTAATGCGGAGATTGGCGGTAGTTTAACATTTGCACGCTCTTCACTTATCCAGTCATCTCTGGAATATACATTGTCGAAATATGTATCATCGCCAACTACATTTCCAGTTACCTTTCTCAGTCCAGATTGATATAACTGATTTACTAAATTATCCATATCCTCAGAAGTGAAGGTTGGATTTCCAAATCCTTTTATGTAGATGTTTCCATCAAGAGTACCGTCAGAGATATCATCATCATCACTCAATATTTTTGTTGAAATGGGATAATCTCCACCCATTAGTTCAAGAGCTGTTGCTGTGGTAAATAGTTTCGTATTCGAGGCTGGAATCATCGATTCTGTATGATTAATACTAACCAGAGTATCCTGTGTTAACGGATTGTAAATGAGTATCGCCATTTTTGTGCTGGCAGGTATCTCTGAAATCAGATCATCAATTTCCTTAATAATTTTTTCCGGTGCCTCAGCTGAAATGCTGCGGAAAGAAATGATAATAAAAAATAGTCCAGCAAGAATTTTCATTAATGATTAATTGTAATTTATTCTAAAATGGAATGAGAATAATTAGCAATATATTTATATTACATTTGTTAAAAGTAGAAATAATTATTCCCTACAAATAAATCATTCTATCCTTAAACATTCAATAGATTATTAAAAAATAAAATTTAAAAGGTCAAATGAAAAAGCCGGTCAAAGCTTATCAGGATGTGGATTTCCTTAATTCTTCCGATGGAAGAACAATCAGGATGATAACAGAATACCTTCAACCGAAGAGTAAATTTAAAAAATTCAAAGTGATGGATACTATTGTGTTCTTTGGTTCTGCAAGACTCAAAGCACGAAGAGATGCACTGAGAGAATACAACGCAATTAAATCCTCAAACCCAAAACAGGTTGAAAATTTTGCCAGGAAGCTCAGAGAGGCACAACTTTATCTTGATATGTCAAGATATTATGAAGATGCAGTTGAACTCTCAAAAAGATTAACTGAATGGTCGATGAATCTTGAAACAAGTGCAAACAGGTTCATCGTTTGTACTGGAGGTGGTCCGGGCATAATGGAAGCAGCAAATAGAGGAGCTAAGAAAGCGGGAGGTTATTCCATTGGATTAAATATAAGCATACCTTTTGAACAGTTCGTTAACAACTATGTTACTCCGGATCTGAGCTTTGAATTTCACTACTTTTTTATGAGGAAATTCTGGTTTGCATATCTCTCCAAAGCATTGGTGGTTTTTCCCGGAGGTTTTGGAACTATGGATGAGCTGTTTGAAATAATGACTCTTATTCAAACCGCAAAATTGAGGAAAAAGCTTGCTGTAATTATTTATGATAAGAAGTACTGGAACAAAATAATTAACTTCGATGCGCTTGTTGAGCTAGGTATGATTAGTAAATCTGATTTGAGTTTATTTACTATGTGCGACACGATTGATGAAGCGTATGACTCAATCATCAAACATCT
>CAZLJI010000068.1:7361-9298 GCA_964559565.1 uncultured Ignavibacteriaceae bacterium
CTATACTCAGGCCCTCTTTCATGGCTGCCGCGAGTTTTTTATAGGAAAAATAAAACATCTTAAAAAATATTATTCGAAAGAAAAAGAACCAAAGGTAATTGAACCAGTTCTACATTTAAGATAATAAAAAACCCCTCTAAGAGGGGTTTGAAGAATTAAAATTCATCGGATCGCTGAGCGCGCCGGGTGGCCTTAATTTTTTCCATTCGTTTTTTAACTGAAGGCTTCACAAAGAAAGTTCTCTTTTTATATTCTTTAAGAATTCCTGATCTCTCATATTTCTTCTTGAAACGTCTTAAAGCTTTATCAATGGATTCATTATCACCGACTGATATGCCAACCAAATTATTTCACCTCGCTTCTTGGTTTTTTAATGATTCAATAAGTTTTTTTAAACCTGATTTTTGAAAATCAACTGAAATTGAGCTTTTACCGTTTGTAAGTGTTTCTTTAGAAACTACTCTCCCAAAGTCATCCCAATTTTCGTGATATATTGTTTCTCCTATTTCAAAAGTGCTTAGAGGTGAATACTTTTTACACTCTTCATTCTCAATTCCCTCTAATGTGGCGCTGTTACTCTTAATAATATCACTTATATCAACAATCATCACCTGTTTACAGGATTTACATTTTGCCCACTTTTTATATTCTGATTCATCGCCGGTTACACTGCTCGTAATTTCCATTTTCTGCACCGTACCGCACGAATTACAAAACGCCTCTATATTTTTTATCCTTGCCATAATTAACTCTTTTTTAATTCAGGATACTAATTTAAGGCTAACCTCCCCTAGAGTCAAATTTTTTAATAGCTGGAATTCAGGATACAACAGAAAGTTCAGATTAATATCAAAAATCTACCTTAATCTAAAGAAAGCAGCTATTGGAAGGTTCCAGGAGGGACTGGACTATTGTGGTCTGACGAATTTTTTTGCAGCTTTTCTTTCGATTTTGGCTTTTATTCCCGAAATGACTCGACTATTAGATGCGAGCCTCTGGAGATACTTTTTAATTTCACCTTGAATTAAAATCTCGGTCTTGTATGAATTATTATTGTCTGTTGTTCCACTAAAAACTGTCTTTTGCTCTGAACTGAATTCATCATCAACCAGTAATGCAGATTGCCGAAGCTCAAAAATTAGCTTTGAAGAACCTTGTTGGGTTCCCAATCGTTTTTGCTCTTCATAATTAAAATCGCCTTTCATAAAAAGATATAATAATTTTCTAGCCCGGTAAATCCTTGTGGCGATTACTCCAACAGGAACATCTATCAGGTCAGAAATGATTTCGTAATTGAGAGAATGATTCTCTTTCAATATCATAGGAATACGGAGAACAGCTGGCAGCTTTTCGAGAGCTTCAATTAACTTATCATCTGGTAAAGTTGAGTTGAAGAAATCCTTTACATCATTTAAGCCCACTTTTGTGTGATCTATAAAATCAAAAAAAGTTTGTTTGTCATTTTCTTTGTCAGAATAAAACTCATGAATTTCTCTCATCCAGATTCGGTGAATCCAGTCGTACCAATCAGCATAGTTTTTAGTTATATCACAATTTTCAATTGCCTCATAAAATGTTTGCTTAATTATTTTCTTGGTCGCCCTTTTATTCAATAAAATCCAAAAGGAAGTATTATAGAGTTTTTCCAGGAGTGGGAGCGCTTCAGAGTTAAATTCTATTCCAAGCTTTGCCAATTCTTCTTTACTTGAATTAAATCTTCCTTTTAATGATTGATGAGACACTGAAGAATTACCTACTTCCCATAAACTATTGAATTACCATTCCAACTATCAACATTTTCGATATTAATCAGAAATCCATTCACAATAACAAATTTAACTTCGCCGTTTTTTCTTAAAATAAAATTAGGAGCTTCCTCTGGTTTGACTTTAGCTTCTGGAATTGTTTTGCCATTAAAAATTATGTTGAATGGAAGA
>CAZLJI010000069.1:0-9244 GCA_964559565.1 uncultured Ignavibacteriaceae bacterium
AGTTGTAACGATTGGCATGCGTAATCCGCGTAAGAGTGCAAGGATATGGCTTCCTGCTTTTCCTCCAAAAATTCCATACTCAAATTGCAGACACACCAAATCAACATTATTTATATTTAAAAAATCTGAGGCTCTTAGGTAAGAATCGATATCTTTCTCTGTGAGTTCAAATCGAACGCGGGCTGGATAAGCATAACCATCCACAACATCGTTAACGGGTAAAGCAATGCAAACTGTTTTGCTGTACTGCGTAGCGACGGCCTCGCACAAATCGGTTGTAAATGTGGCAATTCCGCACTGCCTTGGTAGATAATTTCCAATAAACGCAATCCGGTCGAGTGTTGAATTTGTAATGTTCTGTTCCAGGATTATTTTTTATAATTATGATAAGAAAATAAGAACTGCATCCTTAAAGCCAGCAATAATTATAAACACTTTTTAAGAAATAGTTCTTTATAAAAACAGCAGTAAAATTGAAAGACAAAGCATAATTCGATAAATAAAATCAAAATCCTAAATTAATCCGCAAGTTTTTATTTTTTTAAGGACCAACATTGCGTTATCAACATCATCGAAAAGTTTCATTGTTCTATTCAGATTTTACTGCCGTAAAACATATTCAATTAATTATTTCTGTTCATCACTTACTTAGCCTAATTTTTTATCAGCATCTGATATTCAATACCGGCTAATCTTATTGAACACCAGGAATTAGCGAAGGCTCTTAATTAAAGCTCGCCTCTTTCAGCTGCTGCTTTAAGATCTTCATTCGCAAAGATTGCAATCTCGACTCTTCTATTTAGCTGCTTTCCTTCAACTGATTCATTTGTTGCAACAGGTTCCATTTCACCTATTCCGACAGTTGAAAGCCTTGTGGGATTTACCCCCTGTATTTTTGTATAATCTGAAACAGATTGAGCTCTTCTCTCGGATAGAGTCTGATTGTATTCCTCTGCACCATCAGAATCAGTATGTCCTGCTATAAGAATATTTGAATCTGGATACTTTTTAAGAATGTCAGCTAACTTGTAGATGTTCGTTTTAGCATCGGGCTGCAGTGTCGCTGAATCGTATGCAAACAAAATTCCGGAATCGAAGGTAAGCTTTATGCCCTCGCCTATTCTTTCAACTTCAGCACCTTCAATTTCATTTTCCATTTCTTCAGCCTGCTGATCCATATGATTTCCTATTAGAGCTCCGGCAGTACCGCCAACTACTGCACCAATAATAGCACCCGCGGCCGTGTTACCTAATTCGTTTCCCACAATTCCTCCAACCACAGCGCCGCCAGCACCTCCTATAACTCCACCTTTAACAGCATTGCTTGTGCCGCAGCTGAGACTTAGCAGAGCCAGGCTTGCAACAACTGTAATTAAAATTATTCCTCTTATCTTTTTCATTTCATTCCTCTTGTAATTTTTTAATGGTTATATTTTTAGTTAATTATTACTATCTACTGATATTTTTAGATTTCTGCTTTCAACATCCTGATTAAATACTTGCACCGGATATTCTTTACATTTTTCATTAAGAGCTAAAAAAGCAGTGCGTCTTATTTCTACCGGTGCTTTTTCATCAAGAGCGATTCTTTTCAGAATTATTAAGTTACCACCTGCGAATTTCAGCATTTTAATTTGAGCACTTGTCATATAGTCCTCTGTGTTTTCATTCAAAAAAAATTTATTTAGATGGAAGGGAAATAACTAAAGGCGGAATTAACCCGCCCCTAATTTTCCCACCCAATTTTTAGCTTAATTAAACCAATATCTTATTCCCAGACCCCCACCGATTCCGAAGTCTGATTTGGGGGACAAATCAAGAATAGGTACGAGTTCCAGAAAAACATCTATCGGTGCATCAGCAAACAGATAATCTATGCCTACTGGAATTCTAATACCAAAGTTTGGGTCATCTGCTAAAACTACTCTTGCACCAATGCCAACATAAACGGGCAATTTACCTGACGATACTGAAATTGCATTGAAAAAATGCCAAACGTAATCAGCCTGGAGAAGTACATCGCCGTTATTATCAAAATCATTGTCATGATGATAATTATTGAATGACCAGGCTATTGCGAAGTCAAATGCATTGTCACTGCTTGTCCACGCTTTTGCGCTCAAACCAGTTGGTTCTCCTAAAATAATTCCCAGCCCAAATCCGTGGTCCTGCGCTGTAATTGGTTTTGCTAAGATCATCATCAGACCTAAAACCATTGTGAATAATATACTTTTTTTCATTACTGTAACTCCATTTATTGTTTTCAAAATTTATCTACTACTTAAGTTGATCGTTCCTAAATTCGTATTCTGCTGTGCAACAACGATTACGTTAGTAATGGTTGTATCGTTATAAGAAGGGTCAGCTGAGAACACTTCTACTCTGTAAGTTTGTTGAAGTAAGGCCATCAACATGAATGACCCGGTGATCGGCTCTGCAATAGTAAGTGCGGTATCTGTTCCGCTTATCGCATAAACAAATCCTGCTGCACTTACCGGATTTATTTTCCCTGAAATAGATCCTGAGATAACAACTGGTGTCACTGTGATAACAGGTTTCAACTTATATTGTCCGTTACCTGTAACTACTATTGAGCGCTCAGCATCAAAATCAAGCAATAGTTCGTAAAGAAGTCCATCTTCTATAACAAAGGAGTGATTAAGTTTAACTCCTGTTTGTTCTCCACTTGGAATTTCAAGAGGATATGTAACTCCATCAACAACAACGTTACTTCCTGTCCCGATTATTAATCTAATCTGGGTATAGCGACCTGCATCAAGCGGGTGATCACCAAGAACAACACTTGCGCCGTTCCTTAATAAAAGCAGATCATAAGTGGCTGTAGTATTGTTTATTACAATCCAGCCATCGTTTGTTCCAGCATCTGCCTTATGAACCTCAACTCTTGTAACTACTATGTTTACCTCGTCATAGCCTGCGGGGGAATCAACCATTGTTATTTTTACTTGTCCCTGCCCGGTTTCAGGCGAAGTTGAATCAGAGCAGCTAAATATGAATAAGACTGCTGTAAAAAAACTTAGAATGACTGTAATATGAATTATTTTCTTTCTTATAGTTCTCATGATCAAATACTCCTCTTTTAATAAATTAAATAAAATCGTTAAATGTGTTTATCGCTTTTTCTCGTGATCTCTACATCAATTATGCTTTATTAAACACACTACAAGCTATCAGAAGATAGATGGCTAAACAATCAGGCAAAGGGATGAAAAAGGGACTAAGCCTATTGGTTGAGAATCACTTGTTTTTCACAGATAGTAAAGCATTACTTACCAGTGTTAAAATAAAAAGGGTGTCCACAGACACCCTTTAATCAGATTAAGGTCAAATTACTTAGTTCGTTTGAACTCAATTCGTCTGTTTAATCTTCTGTTTTCTTCGGTATCGTTTGAAACCCTCGGGCTTTCTTCGCCATAGCCAACAGCAGTTATTCTTTCAGCAGGAATTCCGTTTTTAACAAGCCATGCTTTAACTGAATTTGCTCTTCTCTCAGAAAGTTTCTGGTTGTTTGCATTGCTGCCTACATTATCAGTATGACCGCTAATTTCAACAAGAATATCAGAGTGTACCTGTAATGTCTTAAGTGCAGTCATCAGAACCTTTTCTGACTCAGGAGTAACATCAGACTTATTAGTCGCGAAGGTAATTCCCTCAAGAACAATAGGAACATTCATCTGTATTACATCATCTTTTGGATCAAGAGGATCGGTTCCACGTTGAACTTCAACACCATCACCAATTGTTCCGCCGTCCGTATCAACTATCAAAGGATCGGTTTTGTAAGTCATTACTTCTTTATCATCATTTAAACCATCACCATCTGTATCAGCTTTTAATGGATCGGTTTTATATTTCAATATTTCGTCACCGTCGCTTAAGCCATCGCCATCTGAATCGGTTTGTAATGGATCGGTTTTATATTTCAATACTTCATCACCATCACTTAAACCGTCTTTATCGGTATCTAGTACTAATGGATCAGTTTTATATGTATTGACTTCTTCACCATCTTTTAGACCATCGGCATCAGTATCAGCTTTATTTGGATCGGTTTTGTATTTCAATACTTCTTCACCATCTTTTAAACCATCGGCATCAGTATCCGGGTTCAGCGGGTTGGTAAGATATGTATTAACTTCCTCACCATCCTTTAAGCCGTCTCCATCTGTATCCGGATTTTCCGGATCTGTTCCGAATTTCTCTTCATCACATTTTCCAAGACCATCCATATCGTTGTCAGCTTCACAGTTTTCACTTACAAAAGTTAAACCGAGTGATACATTATAATATGCATCCCCGGATTCTGCATCGGCGCTTTTATAAGCGTCAAGATCATAAGAAGTAGTAATAGCTCCGCCGATTGAAAAATCAAGCAGAACAATATCTGAAAGTGCAATTTCAGTACCTATGCCTGCTGGAAAATATGCAACCCAGCTATTCTCAATAGATGATGAATTTGGTTCAAGTTCGGGACTGGGCCTGTACTTAACATTGAAGTTCAATGCTCCACCGCCAATGAATGCATAAGGATTCCATCCCCTTAATTCGAACGGAGTTACCTGGAATCTAATGCTTAACGGAATTATGGTGGATTCATATTCACCATAATTAACACTGGGGTCATCAAAATATGCTTTGCCTGCATATTTTCCGAAACCAGCGTTTAGTGATAATTCTAATGCATCTGTTAATTCAAAAGCAAAGAATCCCTCTGCAAGCCAGGAAGATTTCCACCAATCGAATGAAGTGTTATTATCTCCGTTGAATCCAAAATTTGCGAACTCATTTTCCGGAAACAACAGACCTCCACGGAAACCAAACTTGGTTCCCCAATCATTAAATTGTGCAAAGTTTGGTTGGCTCATTGTAACCAAACCAAGCAATACGAGTGAGTAAATTAGTCTTTTCATTTTTTTCCTCTTTTTATAGTTATTAAAATTCACTTTATTAAACACACAACAAGCTATACGAATGTGTGTGGCAAAACAATCGGGCAAAGGGATGATAAAGGACTTAATCATTTTGACCGAGAAACAACCTCTGGTCTTAATTAGATAACATGGTTCCCTTTAGTTAACCTGACCAATGCTGGAATGATTGCGCCTGCTGATTACTCTTGCAGCAACCAATAAAATTGCAATTGCAAGAAGAACATGTATAACGCCTCCCAAAGTAGTAGACGTCAGGCGGCCAATTAACCACAAACCTGCCAGAACCACTGCGTTCACAAAATACATAGCAAGTACCCCTTTCGACCTATTTCAATTTTTTATTTCAATATGAAGGTAGGAAGAGTTGGATGTGCAATCAATCGGACAAGGGAATGAAAAAAGAATTACCTCTTTTGGGTGAGATGCTCGCTATAAATTACGATTGTATTTTTATAATTTTAGTAAAGATTCTATTAAAGCTGTGGTCTTTCGAGATCAACAAAGAAAATATTTTTGATTTTTTTTCTCAGCGTGCACTTTTCGTCCAGGCACCAATTAGCAACAAAACTATCAGAATACCTATAAGTGTGATAGACATAGTAAGCTTCCTTCGTGATTAGATTTTAATGTTCCTATCCTTAGATTCAAGAATAAACTATGAATAGAAATAGAGCTAATCAATCAGGCGAAGGGATGAAAAAAGGATTACATCTTTTAGGTTGGCAGAAGCTAATTACTCTTCTATGAGTGTAGTGTTATCTAATGAAGATTTTTTAGAATCTGAAAGATGAGCAAATTTTGCAATTTGGGTTCGTGTACTAAGTGCCAATTTTTCCAGGATGTTATGTATGTGACTTTTAACTGTGTAAGTTGAAATATTTAGCTTTTGTGCAATTTCTTTATTTGTAAAACCTTCAGCGACCAGACCCATTATCTCCAGCTCACGATTGGTTATGCGCGATGATTTGTCAATGCTGGGAGAATTAGACCCGCTAATAGCGTTTTGAACTATTTGAGAAAAAAGTGAACCAGTCAGGAGAGGTGGTAAAATCCAAAGTCCGCGATTAACTTTTAATATTGTTTTTACAAATCGGGCGGCATCCGCATCTTTAAGTATGAATCCCGCCACCCCTGTTTCAATATATTCAGAAATATTTGATTGAGTTGGTACAAGTCCCATTATTATCAGTTTAATTTCCTGAAACTGTTCCCTGATAAGCTTAACAATCTGCAGACTGTTTTGATTAGCCAACATTACATCAATCATTATAATATCCGGCTTAAGTTTGCCTATCATTTGCTCTATATCTTCGCTGCTGCTCATATCTCCAACAACATGCATATCAGTCCGCTTTTTGAACATTGATTCAATGCTCTCACGCAGGATTCTATTATCCTCAATAAGCAGAAGGCGTATTTCATTCATATCATCCCCAAATTTGTTAAATGAAAATAATAATTTTAATAAGCCTTAATCTTCATCGGACCATTATACAACCGTTACGCTTGCCAGTCAATTCAAATATAAGATTAGTACGACTTTAAATGAATGTAAGGTACGATATAATTTTACTTAAAGCAGTATTTAGTGACTGTCGAATGAAATTATGTTTTTGTTAATATCTAATTCTTCCCATATAACTAATTTAATTTTTAGAAAATGCTCAAGTGTTAACGCTAATCTTCCCAGCATTCCCATCCTGAATGGTTTTGCTTGGATTTTGATTTTCCGAAAAGTGCTGGTCTGTAAAATACATTTACTCCTCTGTCCATAGTTGGCAGTACGTATTCAGGAATGTCCGCACAATCACAGTGCTCGTTCGTTGTCAGAACTGCTTGTGTCTTTTCACTTAAGGTGTCCAATGTATTTTCATACGTAGGATAGACAGAATGCAAGTATTCTTGAACGCTGTCAATATCGTACACTGCAACACTAACCGCAGTTTGGATATCTCTTGTCAGCCTGTCAAATGATTGGTGAGCGAATCTATCTGCAAAAGCTGTTACATCGCCGTCCTGCAAACCTAGGTCCAGGCTTTCCAGATAACTGAGATCGAAGTATGATAAATGAAGATTATCAGGAGAAGCAATTATTGTACGTGCATAAGGGCCAAGAGTACCGATAGTGTAAGGTGTACCGCCATAGCAAGTTGAAAGAACCAGAAGATCGAATTTTGTGGAATCAGTTGTGAAGCCTTTCATTCCGCTTGCAAGATCATGAACATTGAAAGTTCGGTCCGGATACGATGCATCGTAGCCAGCACCATCGAACTCGGGAATTTCGTGACCAAAGTAAAGGAACATATTCACTCTCTCCTGCTGACTCTCATCAAGAAAGCTTTTATAGAATTCTACTTCAGTACCTAAGTTTGATAGTTCCTGATCACGCCAGTACAATTCATTCGCTATAAGTTGCCCATTCTTGTAGTAAAAGAATTTTCCATCCCGAAGCGGGAAAAAGAAAAGAAAATGGCTTCCGGGTTTTTGGTGAAAGATGAACACCTCAGCTAATGGATTGTTTTCGGCAACTTTTTTTGCACTTGCAAGAACTTCCTCATCTGCAATGTACTCTTTACCGGCGGTATCGTGATATAGATAGTCACCATCACCATGTATAATGAATACGATTGAGAATTTTACTGCGATAGTATCATAACCAACTTTTTGAAATTCCTGTTGAACTTGTACGCCAGCGCTGCACGAAGATAGAAACATAATTAGCGCAGCACAACCAACAAATAAGAAAATCCTCTGGCACAGGGCGCTCTTAACCAATTGGCTATACGAGGTTCGCATGTCAAAAGTCACCATATTCTCTCACAGAAAAACTATTATAGTAAAAGCACAACCAACAGGATAATCAGAATAAGTACGATAACACTTATGGTTATTGTACCGTCTGCCTGCTCCATATCCTGTACAACGTAATCAGCGAAGCTGTTGAGTTGTGCATCCGGTACGCGCTGATATCCATTGCTGCCTTCGAGCTCATTTTGTTTCTCTTGCAGAGCAGCTTTGTACTCTTCAATTCCGGCATAATCGCTTTCCGAAATTAATCCCGAACTTAGAACCTCATCTAAGACTTTTGACATACTGTTAAATGATTCATTGAGAATTTCGCGCTTCTCGTTGGCATTTTCTGTTGCCTTCACTCTGTCCGCTGCCTTACTAAAATATTGTTTTAGCTCGCCTTTTTCATCCGCATTTACCGGAATAGCCAGTACAAACATTATGATGATAGTCAAAAAAGCTGTTAGTGCTTTCATTAGTAACTCCTTTCAGAAATTGATTAATCCTTTTATAACCAAAATGGCTTTTATTAAACCATTTGTCCGTATCGCTCAAACTCCTACTTAAAACAATACGTTTCGCCATATGATACTCTGTTATAACCGCCTGCTAGTTGAAAAGGTATTAATACCTCAACTAACCTCTTTGAAGCTATTTAATTACTTGTCACAAAAAAATAGACCAAAGGGATGAAAAGGGGACTAAATCTTTAGTTTGAATTGTAGGTAAAGTGCTGTTTGATTACTGATTGGATTCCATTAACATTTTGCTTTACGTTCTTCTATAAATATACTGCTTCCATAAAATAAGAGTTCCTCATCTTAAGATGAGGAACATTAAAGAAATCAGTAATAATGACTGACTGAATACTTAAAAGTTAGAACCGGTTGTCAGTAGCAGTCTCGTTATAATACCATTGTACATCTACCCAGGCTGGTTCACCTGGAACACCGCCACCCCAGTTGACTATTTTAAGTTTTGAATAGTGACCATCGTGATCATAGAGAAATACGTAATTATTTTCTCTGTCACCAATGTTATCTGTCCAGGTTTGTGCATTTCTTAGTGGTGAATCTACAAGGTCAAATAAATTAGTACCCGAACCAACGAAGAAGTCGGTTTCCCTGATGAGATTAGGATACAGGTGAGCACTTTGTACAAGGAAACCCGCACTGGAATAATAAATATCTACAAGCCCATTATTTACTGAGGAAACTCCATAAGCCATTCCGCTTGATAAATCTAATCCGCTCGGTTCGTTAGCCGTAGTACCTGCAGTTTCATAAATTCTGACAGGGCCGTATAATGTTGTTGAAATATCAGAAACAAGAACGATAGGACCTACTACGCTTGTTTGATTTGCAGTAATACTGATTGAGAATGTTGTGTCCTTATAATCCTGAAGTTTTAAGGTAACATTTCGGACTCCTTCATTAATATCAAGCACGGTATCTGGTGTTGTTTGAGATGTGTTTACACCTTCAATCCAGATTTGTGCACCT
>CAZLJI010000070.1:0-9211 GCA_964559565.1 uncultured Ignavibacteriaceae bacterium
ATCAGAATATAAAAATATTCAGAGAGCTTGGTGATATTGATGAAGTCAGCATCGGGCATTCAATAATTGCGCGTGCAGTAATTGTTGGAATTGAAGAAGCTGTTAAAGAAATGATAAGGCTCATCAGGAAATAAAATACTGAGGAGCCTTGGAAAATTAATCTTCCTTAAAATGAACCAACGGTGGTTTACCAATTGAGTGAACTTCAAAGCCTATCCGATAAAGCATTTCGTGATCAAGAATATTTCTTCCGTCAAAAATAAAAGCTGGTTTTTCCATACTCTTATACAACTTTTTGTAGTCTAATGATTTATATGAATCCCATTCTGTAATTATCGCAATAGCATGAGCATTCTTAGCCGCTTTGTATGGATCTTCCTGGTATTCAATATCATTACCGTATTCTTTCAAATCAATCTTAGCATTTTTAATTGCCTTTGGATCAGAAATCACTACGTGCGCTTTTTCCATCATTAATTTTCTAGTTACATATAATGCGGCGGTTTCGCGTGTATCACTCGTATTAGCTTTAAATGCAAATCCGAAGAGAGCAATTCTTTTATTGGTTATTGTATTAAACATTGCTTTGGTTATCGTCTGAACAAAGCGGTTAGTTTGAAATTCATTCATCTTAACCACACTCTCCCAATATGCTGCAACTTCGTGCAAACCGAAAGTTTCACATAAATAAGCTAGGTTGAGAATATCCTTCTTAAAACAAGAGCCTCCAAAACCAACACTTGCATTGAGAAACCTATCGCCGATCCTGGAATCCTTTCCAATAGCGCGAGCAACCTCATTAACATCAGCATCAACTTTTTCACAAAGTGCTGAAAGAGAATTTATTGATGAAATTCTTTGTGCCAGGAATGAATTGGCTGCAAGTTTCGATAACTCGGAGCTCATTTGATTGCTTGTAATAAGGCGATCTCTTGGAATCCAGTTAGCATAAATATCAACAATCTCCTTCCGAGCTTTCAACCCGCTCTTCGTTTCCTTTGATCCGATTAATACTCTGTCAGGTTTTTCGAGATCTTTTATTGCCGTTCCTTCAGCAAGAAATTCAGGATTGGATACAACTTCAAACTTCAATCCTTTTTCATTCAAACTTAAAATTCTTTCCATTGCAATAGCTGTCTTTACAGGAAGCGTTGATCTTTCTACAATTATCTTATCTGATTTTGCTGCGCGTAAAATATCTCTTGCTGTTTTTTCCCAGTATTGAAGGTCAGCACTCTTTCCTGCTCCTTCACCAAAAGTTTTAGTCGGAGTGTTAACAGATATGAAAATTATATCAGATTCTCTTATTCCTTTATCAACATCTGTTGAGAAGAAAAGATTTTTACCTCTGCAGGTTTTTACTAATTCGAGCAGACCGGGTTCATAAATTGGAAGGTCATCAGTTTGCCAGGCTGCGATTTTAGCAGGCATCACATCTACAACCGTCACTTTGTACTGAGGACATTTGTGTGCAATCATTGCCATTGTTGGACCACCAACATAGCCAGCACCAATGCACAATAGATTCTTTTCAAACTTTTTCTTAGCCATTTCTTACTCCGAATTTTTAATTACTTAATTGAAAATCTCATTATCGGTCTTGTTTCCGACCTTCGTATTAATTCTTTAAATCCAGCTTTCCTGAAAGCAGAAGCTAATCCAGTCCACGCAAAAGCATCAGCAGTTCTTCCGGATTTTGGTTCGACTGGATAACCCTCTATTATTTTTCCTTTATTAGATTTGACAAATGCTTTGGCTGCATTCAACAGTTCTACACTCAATCCTTTTTTTTCGGTAATCTTTATTTATAAAAAAGCAAACTACCGACCAGACAGGTTTATCATCTAATCTTTGTAATACTTTTGAATTTTCGAGCACAGGGAAATCTTCTCTCGGTGCAACTGAGCACCATCCAACAGGTCTTTCATTATCATAAGCGAGTATTCCGGGCACCATTCCAGAGTTAACAATACTTTTCATTTTCTTTTTGGTACCAGCTCCACGCAAATTATCATAATCTTTTCTTCTCATTCTCCAGTACATACACCAGCAGCCAGCACAAGCACCTTTCTCACCAAATAAGCTTTCAAAATCTTTCCAGTTTTCTTTTGTGACGGGATAAAAGCTGAATTTTGATTTGATTTTTATTTTGGGGTTTATGCTCATTCGCCACTAATTTTATTATCATTATAACAAATCTAAACATTACCCCCGATTACTAAAAAAGCCAGGCAATTGTTACCTGACTTTAATCGGGATTATGATAAGATTTTATTGTCTAAAAAATTCTATTTCCATCGATTTAAATTCCTGACCATTATAGACGACATACATTTCAAGAAATTGATGATCATCATCTAAAAATTTTAATACTTCTCTGAAGTTCATCTCTTGCTTACTCATAGGATCGACCATAGTACCATTCAATGTAATGGAATTCGTACTCTCATCATATCTGCCCCTGGCAACTGCTGTTCCCGTACCTACATTATCTATCCAGGTTGCGGTAAACTCCTGAGTTGCATTGTCATAACCCATTATAAATATACCTTCCGTTTCCATTCCCATCATCGAAGATTTGTGAGTAGATTTTTGGTACCTGCCGCCAAGTATCATTTCAGTTTTACCAGTTCCTTCAGTTTCCATTGGTTCGCCTGCAGGGTCCATCCAGAACCTTGAAATGGTTTTCCAGTCGCCAACGTTATTCGCCAACATTTCGTGCATAGGTCCTGGTGTCATATATTCAGTCCAGACTTGCATTTGTGCTGCCTGATCTTCAGCATTCTGAGCAAACAGGAAAGTTTTGGAACTCAATAGCAGAAGAAGGACTAAAACATACCTAGATAAGTATAACATAAAGCCTCCATTTTTTGAATGATGAATGAATTTTTAAAAATATTATTTGAAGAAATATCTTGCACCAATAGCTGCATTAATACTAAAATCTGTCTTTGGTGTAAGATCGAGGATGGGAACAATTTCCAGAAAAATATCAACAGGTGCATTCTGGAAAAGATACGCCAAACCAAGCGGAACGCGAACACCAAATCTTGAGTCGTGAGATGTCTTCAGTCGTGCACCTATTCCATAATAGAATGGCAACGTTCCTTCAGGGACAGATATTAACCTCATATTATGAAAAATATAATCTCCATGAATATGAAAAGCACCTTCATCAATAAATGACCACGCAAGCGCTGCATCAAATGCTGTAGTGCTTCCCGTCCAGTATTTAAAGCTGATACCGGTCGGTTCGCCAACAATTAATCCTAAACCAACACCGCTGCTCTGAGCTTTTACTGTCGATAGGGTTAGTAAAACAAATAATACCATTGCAAATTTTGTTCTAATCACTTGTTCCTCTGTTTTGTTTAACAATTTTGGCTGCAAATATATAAATTGTAATTTTTCTTATAAAGTAAATTATTATTCTTCAGCGCAAGCATTCTTAAGAATTTTTATTACTTCATCGTACTCACCAAGTTTTGCAAGGAATAAAGGAGTAGAGCCTTCGCCTGTGGCTTTGTTAACATTTGCACCGTACTTAATAAGATACTTAACCAGTTCAGCATCACCATTTGCCGCAGCATAATGGAGGGCATTCCATCCTAATGCACTTTTTCTTTGAAGTGATGCATGAATATTAGCACCATTTTTTCTTAATAGCTCACACATTTCAATTGGAACTTTGCCTGATGAAAATCCCAGCGTTGCCTGAAGAAAGGGAGTCATCCCATCATTCGCAGCTTCATTTACTTTTGCACCATTTGAAATTAATAACGTTGCATTTTCAAGTGAATTGCTTGATGCCCAAAGTAAAGCAGTTTTTCCTTCTTTGTCTTTAAGATTCACGTTAGCGCCTTTACTGATTAAATACTTAACGATACCATCATAGTAATAATAACTGCTTGCTATCATTAAAACAGTTGTGCCGGAAGTTTGATGCTGAGTATTAATATCAACGCCGGACTGAAGTAGCTGATTAATTTTTATGGTATCTTTTTCAATAACTGCATCTGCAAGCTGGTGAAATTGTTGAGGAAATATTGAGATTAATCCAAATAATGTAATTAAGTACGAAAGAGAAATAATC
The DNA here is from genome assembly GCA_964559565.1 of uncultured Ignavibacteriaceae bacterium. Taxonomy (GTDB): domain Bacteria; phylum Bacteroidota; class Ignavibacteria; order Ignavibacteriales; family Ignavibacteriaceae; genus IGN2. The sequence continues at coordinate 4,094 of CAZLJI010000070.1, forward strand.
CTCATAGATTTTCAAGTTTATTGTTCGAAATAAATTAAGACTTATAGCGTATATTCTCATATGCAATTTAACTCTAATCTTTTTATTTAGTAATAGTGGTTACCCTCAAACAAAAACTCGAATACCATTACAAAGCTTTCGATAAATCTAAGCTTGAACCAGACCCGCTTCAATTTCCCCATCTATTTGAAGATAAAAAAGATATTGAGGTTATGGCATTCATTGCTTCCGTTTTTGCGTATGGGAATGTTAAGCAAATAATAAGTACTCTCAATACATTTCTTCTGATTGCAAAAAATCAACCGTATAAGTTCATCAGCAATATTTCAGCAACTAAAAATTTACCAACCAATTTCGTTCATAGGTTTTACTCGAATAGAGATATCCTACATTTATTTCAATTGTTAAATTTGGCTTACGATGAAAACGGTTCGCTTAAGAATTTATTTTTATCAGGATACAATTCAAAAGATGAGAACGTGAAAAACGCCATAACCAAATTCAATTATTATTTCCTAAAAAAAGCCCACAAGGAATTTAAGAAGCTAAGCAGGGGAATTGTATTTATATTTCCTTTACCTGAAAAAGGAAGTGCCTGCAAACGGATGAATCTTTTTCTTCGCTGGATGGTAAGAAAAGATGAACTTGATTTTGGATTGTGGAGAGAAATTCCTACTTCGAAACTCATCATCCCAGTTGATACTCACATCGCAAGAATTTGTACACAGCTTAAACTTACCAAAAGAAAAAACGTCAGCTGGAAAATGGCAGAAGAAATAACCGAGAATCTTAAGAAGTTTGATCCAAATGATCCGGTTAAATATGATTTTGCAATTTGTCATATCGGGATGAGAAAACTGAATTTTTAATCTTCGAAATTCATATTTCTTGATCTGGCGTTAGACGGGTTTTTCTTCACCCACTTTACTGATTCAGTAATTAATTCGCTTAATACTTTCTGATCAATGTCATCAAGTTTCTTAATATAAAGACAAGAAACGCCGGTTTTATATTTTCCAAGTTTTTTCATTAGTGTTTCATATTTTAAGAAACCCGGCACTATATAAATTGTAAGAGCTTGCTTTCTTGGTGAGAAGCCTGCAATACACATATCACCTTCGTGCCCACTTTCATATTTATAGTGATATTTGCCAAATCCTATTATGCTTGGTCCCCACATTTTAGGTTCCTCACTGGTTATCTTTCGCATCATATTTAAAATCTTAAAACTGTCTTCTCGCTTGTGTTCATCTTTTACAGAGTTTAAGAATTTTTTAACACTGACTTTGGTTGGTTTAGTTTTTAACTCGCCCTTAGTAATCCTTTCTGATATGTATTTTCTAGAATGATTTTCATTTGAAAATAATCAATAATGTTGAAAAATACTCATTAAACTTGTTGATGAGCTAAAGAAAGCTGTTTATATTTGCTCATTATTTTTAATTCCTAAATCCGTTATTACGAATAAATAACTATTTCTCTCACGTTGTTAAGGAGTTACTTATGGCTGAGAATAAACCGTTTGTTCCTTTCGTCTCGCCCACAACAAACATGTCTGAATTTACTATCCGTGCTTTAATAATAGGTTTGGTTATGTGCGTCGTTCTAGGTGCTGCAAACGCTTACCTTGGATTAAAAGCCGGAATGACGATAGCTGCAACTTATCCTGCGGCTGTAATTGGAATGGCAGTGTTAAGAATTTTCAAAGGTTCCATACTTGAAGAAAATTTTGCGCGAACTGTTGGTTCTATAGGTGAATCAGTTGCTGCAGGAGCAATTTTCACTTTGCCGGCATTTTTAATCGCAGGTGTATGGACTGAATTCTGGTCATTTCAACATTACCTAGAAGCAACAGCAATAATGTTTGTCGGAGGTATTGTAGGAATTTTATTCGTCACGATTTTGCGTCGTGTGATGGTTGAGGATAAAGAACTTCCATTTCCTGAATCAGTTGCTGCATCTGAAATTCATAAAGCAGGCAGATCAGGAAAAAGTGGTGCCAAGTTTTTATTCTGGGCGATGGGGCTTGGAGCATTAATTCAGATACTTAAACAGATTCAGTTTTTCGCAGCTGCCTGGGAAAAATTTATATACTTTGCAAAACAGAAACTGATGATTGGCGGTGCTTCAACTGAAGCTGGTGGTGGTGCATTACTCAGCACACCGGGTGTTAGTCCGGCTTATATGGGTGTTGGATATATTATCGGTCCAAATCTAGCTGCATTGAACTTCACTGGTGGACTTTTAGCATGGGGTTTGTTCGTTCCACTTCTTCTTTATTTCTTAGGTCCGGAACTCATTGCTTCTTTACAAGCAAACGGAGTTACTGAAGTTACAGATGAAACCTGGATTGGATTAGCAAATCAGGTTTGGCGTTCAGTTGTCCGCCCGATTGCAATTGGTGGAATGTTGATGTCTGCTGCATTTACTCTTTACAGGATGAGGAAAAGTCTTGGTGCGGGTTTAGGCAGAGCAATCACCGATGTTAAGAAAGCTGCGTCTGGTGGTAAGCACGAAGAAGTAAGACACGAAAAGGATATGCCTTTCAAATGGGTATTTATCGGAATTATTCTTTCAGCAATCGCTACATTTGTCATCTATTATTATTTCGCAGGAAGTGTTGTCGGTGCTTTAGTTGCAACTATCGTGATGATTATTGGAGGATTTTTCTTTGCCGCTGTTTCCGGATATTTAGTTGGACTGATTGGTTCAAGCAATAACCCGATTTCAGGATTAACAATTTCAACTTTGATAGTTGCTGCAATACTGATGGTTGCGTTAGGTGTAACCGGAATGCCCGGTGTTGCTGCAGTGCTTGGAGTTGCTGCCGTTATTTGCGTAGCCGCTGCTGTTGCGGGTGAAATGCTGCAGGATTTAAAAGTTGGACATATACTCGGTGGAACACCCTGGAAGATGCAGGTTGGCGATTTGTTTGGAATTGCACTTGCTGCTGCCGTAATGTTTTTCCCTCTTTTAATTCTTCATCAAGGTGATATTAACACAGGCGGAACAGGATTAGGAGGTAAAGCTTATCCGGCTCCACAAGCAAGTTTAATGGCTATATTAGCTAAAGGAATTGTTGGCGGTGAAATGGCATGGCCGTTAATCATCGTTGGAATATTGATGGCAATTGGATTCATTCTCGTTAAAGTAAAAAGTCCGATGCTTGTTTGTGTTGGAATGTATCTTCCGCTTGAAACGTCTTTTGCAATTTTTATTGGCGGTTTGATAAAAGGTATACTCGATAAAGTCGCAGCCAATAGAAAACTTAACGATGCACAAAGAGCAAGAACAGACAATAATGGTGTTCTGCTTGCTTCCGGCTTGATTGCTGGTGAAGCATTAATAGGATTGTTGTTCGCCTTTTTTGCCGTGATGGAATGGCGATATCCAATTATTTTTGAACATCCATCATTTTTAATAAGTTTATTAGTTTTTGTTGTTGTTGCAATTGTGCTGATCAGAGTTCCATTAAAGAATGCTGGAAGGCCTGATGAACCTGCACCACCAAGTGCAATGTTTTAATTAGAAATATTTTCTCGTTCAAGTCACTCTTAGTGTTTCAGGAAATGAAGTTCTGAAACGCTAAGAGTACTTTTTATAAGCATTTAATATTTTACCTTAGTGAAGATCACTCAAATGTTCTTTCGAAAAAAGATAGATACATCAATAAATTATCTTGAGCTTACACCAGTACGTAACTATGATTATGTTGTTGAAGATACCGGATTAATTTCTGTGCTGGTTCCAAAATTTGATATTAAATGGTTAGACAAGATTATGTCGAAAATCATTAAGTCACGTTTTTTCAAGGCAAAGTTAGATGAATTTGGAACTGCAACCTGGCTTGAAATGGATGGAACGAAATCAGTGCAATCAATATCAGAACATCTGCAAAAAAAATTTGGTGATAAGATTAATCCTGTAAATGAGAGATTAACTAAATTTTTATCAGAACTATATAAATATAATTTTATAACATTTAACGAAATAAACAGATAGGAGAAAAACATGGGAAATGTATTAGGTCACTTAGAACCAAAATTAGTTTGGCATCACTTTGAAGAGATTTGTAAATATCCACGTCCGTCTAAAAAGGAAGAGAAAATAGCCGAGTATGTCGTCTCGGTTGCGAAGAGACTTGGTCTGCAATCCGAAAAAGATAAATTCGGGAATATTGTTATAAGAAAACCCGCAACACCCGGCAAAGAAAATTTGAAAACAGTTGTTCTCCAGGGACATATTGATATGGTTTGTGAATCCAACAGAGGTGTGGTGCACGATTTTGATAACGATCCGATTCAACCATACATTGACGGTGATTGGGTTAAAGCAAAAGGAACAACTCTTGGTGCAGATAATGGGATTGGATTCGCCACAGCACTAGCAGTCTTGGAATCAAAGGATGTAGAGCACGGACCACTAGAATGTCTTTTCACACTTGATGAAGAAACAGGTTTGACTGGAGCATCAAGCTTAAAGAAAGGCTGGCTGAAAGCTGATATTCTAATCAATATGGATTCAGAAGAACTTGGAACAATTTTTATCGGCTGCTCTGGTGGAAAAAATACTGCTGCTAAGTTCAAAGCGAAGCTGGAGAAAACTCCGAAAAATTATTCCTCGTTTGAACTAAAAGTTGCTGGATTAAAAGGTGGTCATTCCGGTCTCGAGATTCACGTGGGCAGAGGTAATGCAGTTAAAATTATGAACAGACTAATCTATGATTATTCAAAAGAAAATACATTAAGACTCGCTTCAATCAATGGTGGGAATAAACACAACGCAATTCCTCGTGAAGCATTTGCAGTTGTTGCCGTTCCCAAAAAAGATGAAAAGACTTTGAAGAAATTTGTATCAAAGTATAATGACATAGTCAAAGCAGAATATGCAGCAATAGAACCAGATCTTACGGTTGCCGCAGAAAAACATGATATGCCAGAAAAAGTATTTGATGAGAAAACTCAGCGTCATCTTGTAAATGCTTTATATGCAATTCCTCACGGTGTTCTCAAAATGTCAAATGATATTCCCGGTCTTGTAGAAACTTCAAACAATCTTGCTGTAGTTGAAACAAATGGGAAAAATATCAACATTGTGACAAGTCAGAGAAGCTCAGTT
>CAZLJI010000071.1:0-9182 GCA_964559565.1 uncultured Ignavibacteriaceae bacterium
GGGATGAGAATGACAATTGAATAAATATTATCTTCTTGGAAGTTTACTATTCATTAAAAATGAATATCACCCGAATCGTAAAAAAAGGTAAAAACGATGTAGCAATTTATTTTGATAATGACTCAATGCTGTTCTTAGCAGTAGAGGTGTTTTTAAAAAGCGGTCTGAAGAAAGGCGATGAAATTCCTGAAGACCGCTTTTCTTTTTTAATTGAACAGAACAAATTTTTTCATATTAAGCAGAGAGCATTTCGACTACTGGGAAGTAGGCTGCACGCGTCTATTGAACTGAGAAGGAAATTATGGAATAAAGATTACGAGCAGAAACTGATTGACGAAGTAATCGAAGATTTGCAGAAGAAAGGTTATCTGGATGACCAAGAATTCATTCGTGCATTCGTGGCAGAAAAAAGTAACGCCAAAAATTGGAGCAATAAAAAAATAAAAGCTGAGCTATTCAAAAAGGGAATTGCTTCAAAATTAATTGATGAAATGCTTAGCGAACAACCAACGGAATCAGATCTTGAAAACGCAATGAAGCTTGGTAATAAAAAATACGAAGTGCTGAAAAAAAGAAATTTAGAGCCTAAAGAATTGCGAAATAAAATGTCAACCTATCTTTTCTCAAAGGGTTTTGATTATGAACTGATTAAAGAGGTATGTGATAAATTGCTAAAGACTGAACCAGAGGAATATTGAATCTTACTTATTGGGATAAATCCTCGCCAACCTTCTTATAATAGTCGCAAGTTCAGCTATTTCAACTTTTTTCGCAGCATCATAAACTGAAAACCATTTTCTTTTACGCAAGTTCTTTTCAGGATAATCTTTGAATATCCGTGTAACTTTCATCGAGTAGATTTTTGTGAGTAGTTCGCTGCCGTTTTTTCTTACTTTATAGCTGCCGAGAATTTTTGTGGAATTGCTTCCTTTCACTCCGGCTTCTTCAAATGCTTCCTTCTTTGCCGATTGAAAAGGTGACATATGATATTCAATGAATCCTTTTGGAACTATCCAGTTCTTCTTTCTGATTGAAGTAACGAGTAAAACTTCTATTTTCCCGTTTTTCTTTCTGTATGGAATTACCCCTGACTGATCGAAGTGAACTCTTTTTCTTGGGGCCATTTTTCTTTTCATTAAGTTGGCAAAGAATTAAATATGAATTCTTAAATTTGTTCGTGCAAAGATAATTTGCTTGTTAGATAACAACAAACGCTCACAGAAAAAAATGCTGTTGAATAAAAATCACTCACTGAAGAACTTGAATACGTTTGGAGTCGATGTTAAGGCTAAACTCTTCGCCGAAATTTTCTCCGAAGATGAGCTGAGAGAAATTCTCTCTGACATAAAGCATAAGCCCGAACGTAAATTAATCCTCGGCGGCGGCAGCAACATTCTCTTCACAAGAGATTTTGATGGCTTGATAATTAAACTCTCTGCAAAAAACATTCAGATAGTCGAAGAAAATTCTGACTCAGTTTTAATTAAAGCTGATGCAGGAGTTATTTGGGATGACCTGGTAAAATATTGTGTTGAGAAAAACATTAGCGGTATTGAAAATCTTACCCTCATTCCCGGCACTGTTGGCGCAGCACCAATTCAGAATATTGGTGCTTATGGCCAGGAACTCGCTGATACTTTTGTTTCTCTGAATGGTGTTTTTATCGATTTTGCAGAGACAAAAACTTTTAACAAAAATGAATGCCGGTTTTCCTACCGGTCAAGCATCTTCAAAGAAGAATTGAAAAGTAATTTCGTAGTTACTTCTGTTAAATTAAATCTTCAGAAGAATCCCAAATCGAATTTAACGTACAAAGCATTATCGGATTACCTTGCAAAAAATGGAATTGTCAATCCGACAATAAAAGATGTTAGTATTGCAGTCGCAAAGATCAGAAGAAGTAAACTGCCTGATCCTGTTCAAATTGGAAACGCAGGAAGCTTTTTCAAAAATCCTGTCATCAGTGAAGACTCATTCCGGAAATTAAGTGCTGAGAATTCCGATATTGTCAGCTTTCGATCTGAGTCAGGACAAACAAAAATCTCCGCCGGTTGGCTGATTGAAAAATGCGGCTGGAAAGGAAAACGCGTCGGTGATGTCGGTACTTCACCTGATCATGCTCTGATTATCTGCAATTTTGGAAATGCTGCAGGTTCAGAAATACTGGGATTTGCAATGAGAATAAAAGAGGAAGTGGCTAATAAATTCAGAATCAAACTTGAGGAAGAAGTTAATATCCTATAATTCAGATTGAATTAGTATCCGTTAATAATTAACTTCGGTAAAAGATATTCTAAACATTTTAACAGGATGAAGGAATGAAAGATCAGAAAAACGAAAATCTGTCGGCATACGAAAAAGCAGCACAGGAGGGAATTGATCCTCGTTGTATCCCACAATGGCTTGATGGTCCTGTTCCAGAACACGATGAAATAAAATATCCTGATTACCCTGAATCCGATCAGCAAAGCTGGAGGTTTTTGTATGAGCGACAGATGAAATCTCTACCTGGCAGAGCATGTAAAGAATATATGGACGGAACTAAGCAATTAAATCTTTCAGCTGATAAAATTCCTTATCTCAAAGAATTAAGTCATGTATTTCATAAAACCACCGGCTGGAAAGTCGCGAGAGTTCCGGGATTGATTCAATCACAGAATTTTTTTGAATTGCTAAGAAGAAAAGTTTTTCCTTCCACAGACTATATACGCGGAAAAGAAGAACTTGACTATACGCCAGCACCTGATTTATTCCATGATATTTTTGGACATATGCCTTTGCTTACGAATAAAAGCTTTGCTTCATTTTATCAGAAGTTTGGTGAGGCAGCATTGAATGCAAAAGGTGAGGACAGTGTTAAGCTTGAAACTTTGCATTGGTTCACAGTTGAATTCGGACTAATCAATAATCCTGAAGGAAGAAGGATTTACGGCGCTGGTGTACTCTCATCTCTTAAAGAAGTTCAACACTCACTCTCAGATAAAGTTGAAGTGAAGCCTTTCGATCCGGAAAAGATAGTAGTTCAGGAATATGACGTCTGGCATCTTCAGCCAATTCTGTTTGCAATAGATTCCTTCGAGCAGCTTGAAGAAGGTTTTGATGACTGGTGTAAAAAGAACGGTTTGCTGAGCTAGCAGACTTAAATTTAAATACTGACGTATTTAATTTTTGAACTAATCATCCTCGTTGATTGTTTATGTCTTTAATTGTTATACACTAAATTCATTCTTAAATTATTTGGTGTATTTGTCATTTCTTTTTAATTCATAAAGAAAAAAGTTTTGGAGGTTGATGTGAAACTCAAAGTTGGTGATAAAGCACCTGCATTCAAATTGAAAAATCAGGATGCTAAATTAATTTCTCTTTCTGACCTTAAAGGAAAACCCATTGTTCTTTATTTTTATCCCAAAGATGATACTTCCGGATGTACAAAAGAAGCCTGCAATTTCAGAGACGAATTCCCTAAGTTTGGAAAAATGAAAGCAGAAATAATCGGTGTTAGTGCCGATTCAGTTGAATCGCACAAAAAGTTTGCAGAGAAGTACAAACTTCCTTTTAATTTATTGAGTGATGAAAATAAGGAAGTAATTAAGAAGTATGGTGTCTGGCAGGAAAAGAGCATGTATGGAAGAAAATATATGGGAATTGTTAGAACCACTTTTATTATTGATCCTTCAGGCAAGATCAGCGAAATATTTCCAAAAGTGAAGGTTGATGATCATAACAAAGAAGTAATGGAAGCGCTGAAAGAATTGTAATGTCAAAGAAAGTTTATTTAACTCGACGAGAAACTTTTGCTGCAGCTCACCGCTTGTTCAAACCTGAACTTACCGATGAAGAAAATTTTAAAATGTTTGGTAAATGCAGTAATCCAAACTGGCATGGGCATAATTACACTTTAGAGGTTACTGTACTCGGTGAAGTTAATCCTGATACTGGTTTTGTCATTGATATAAAAAAGCTAAAAGAGATTATGCATGAGAATGTTATTTCAAAAGTCGACCATAAGAATCTGAATATCGATACAGAATTTATGAAAGCGATAATTCCAACTTCTGAAAATATAACTATTGCTATTTGGAACCAGCTTAAAGATAAAATTTCCGGAGGTGAGTTATATGCTGTAAAGTTGTACGAAACAGAAAACAATTATTTTGAATATAAAGGAGAATAACGATGGATAATGCAAAAGTAAAAACTTTGATATTTGATTTGTTGAAGAACATTGGTGAAGATCCGAAAAGAGAAGGACTTCTGGAGACTCCACGAAGGGTTGCTGATGCTTATGAGTTCCTCACATCAGGCTACGAGAAGAAAATTGAAGAAGTTATGAATGAGGCATTGTTCAATGAGAAGTATGATGAGATGGTTCTTGTAAAGAACATCGATTATTACAGTTTATGTGAACATCATATGCTCCCATTTTATGGAAAAGTTCATGTTGCCTATATACCTGATGGAAAGATAATCGGGCTAAGTAAGATTCCACGAATAGTTGATGTTTTTGCACGTCGATTACAGGTTCAGGAAAGAATGACTCAGCAGATTGCAGATACTATTCAAAGATATCTCCAACCAAAAGGTGTTGCCGTCGTTTCGGAAGCATATCATATGTGCATGATGATGCGCGGAGTTCAAAAGCAAAATTCTTCTGCGACTGCAAGTGCTGTTTATGGCGACTTTAAAGATGATCCGCGCACACGTGCAGAATTTCTAAATTTAATCGGTCACAGAAATTTATAAGCATGGCTAAAAAAGACGGAATATGGATTACAGGTGCAAGCTCAGGAATAGGTAAAGCTGTTGCGCTTGAGTTTGCTAAAATCGGATGTAATGTTTTTATATCTGCAAGAAGGGCACAGGAATTAGAACGCCTGAAAGATGAAGCAGGGAAAGATGGGGATAATATATTTACTTTTCCTTGTAATGTAGCCTCGCATACAAATGTTGAACAGACGTTCAAAAAAATCAGCGTTGAATACGAGGTAAATTGTTTAATCAACAATGCTGGTGTTACTTCATTCAAATACGCAGCTGATAATTCGGTAAATGAAATAAACGATATAATAAATACTAATTTACTTGGAGCAATTTATTCCACTAAAGCTGTTCTTCCTTCATTCATTAAAAATGAATCTGGAACGATTATTAATATTCTGTCAGTAGTTGTTGAGAAAACATTTACAAGAAGCTCAGTTTATGCAGCATCAAAAATGGGACTTCTTGGATATAGCAATTCACTTCGCGAAGAAGTAAGGAAAAATAATATCCGTGTTATAAATGTTATTCCCGGTGCAACGGAAACTTCAATGTGGTCGCAGGAAATCAGGAAGGAAAAAGGCGAGCTTATGATGAATCCTGAAAGTATAGCTCGCATTATTGTTTCTGCATACCTTCAAAAAGATAATCTTGTTACTGAGGAAATTATTTTGAGGCCAGTCACAGGGGATTTAGCATAAAAAAAGCCGGCAGCATCGACCGGCATTTCGTGGAGAGATAAAAAAAATTACTCGACCTGAACATCAACATCCTTCCTCATTTTCATCATTCTCTTTTCTTTTCTTTCACCAAAGTTTCCTGAAAATTTATTCCATTCTTTTTTCTGAGTTTCATCAAGTATCTGGTAAACATCCATCTGATGGTTTGCCATTGAAAGAGCGATTTTATTCCTTGCTGAAATAATTTCATTTGTCTTAGATAGGAATTCTTCTCTGGTATAATTGCCCTTATTCTTCAGCTCTGCCATTTCAATTTCTTTTTTCTCAAGATTTGCCTTTAGATCAACCATTTCCTTCCGATGAGCTAGCTTCATAATATCAGCTTTTTCCTGTTGCTCTTCAGTTAAATTTAACTTCTGATGAATTTTGAATTGATCTCTGTCTCTTCCTTGTCTCATTTCTTGTGCAAAAAGACTTTGGGAAACTAAGAAAGCGGAAAGAATTGCTATAAATACGATCGTCTTCCTTTTCATTTTTTACTCCTTGATTAAGTATGATTTTTAATTGTTGTATTTTAAACATCATTTACAGCGTTCAGGTTTAAAAGTGGTAATTTAAACCTCAAGGGATATTTTTGTGTCTAAAATTATGAGAATAGCTAAAGTCCGGAATGAATGTAAAAACAGATGATCATCAACTTGTTCGGGATTTCTTATCCGGAAATGAGCAATCATTTAATTTACTTGCCAGAAAGTATCAGGAGCGTATTTATTGGCATGCTAGAAGAATGCTCGGTGATCACGATGATGCACATGAAATTGTTCAGCAGGTTCTATTGGTGATGCATAGTAAATTGAAAACATTTAATTATCATTCAACTTTATATACCTGGATATATAAAATAACGGCAACACGAAGCTTGAATTTGTTAAAAAAGAATAAACTGAAAAGGATATTCAACTTTAGTTCAGATGACAGTGTTGAAAACTATGAATACGAAAACATAATTGAGGATATAGAAGCAAAGGAAAGATTTTTGAAAATGGAAAAACATTTAAATAATTTACCTGTCAAACAAAGACAGGTTTTTATTATGAGAATTTATGACGACTTACCTTATGAAGAAATATCAAATATTACGGGAAAGTCGATAGGTGCATTAAAAGCCAATTATTTTCATGCATTCAGAAAAATGAAGGAGCTGATGGAAAAAAATGACGACTGATGAAAGAATAATAAAATATCTTGAGAACGGGCTATCTCCTGAGGACAGAAATTTATTTGAAATGGATTTGAATAACTCTGCTGAGCTGAGAGAAGAGTTCAATAAATATTTAAAAGTTAAAACCGAAACAGATGAGCTTAAAAAGATAAAATTAAATTCTCTTTATCTGAATGAACTTATTCCGGAGTTTCGGAAAAAGCGTGATGTCCCTAAATCTGTTTCAGTCAAAAGAAATCTGGGATATGCCTTTGGGATAATGCTCATATTCATTCTTTCAATAGCAATTTTGAAAAACTTTATTAGCAGTTCAAGTGAATCGACAGACCTTCAGGAATTCACACAATCATTGAATGAAAAACAAAAAATAGAATTGATGGAGGAACTTAATAGTGATGCTGGAGTTTACAATCTAGTATCAGAAAATATGTCAGAAACCGAACTAAATAATTTATTAACTGCAGAACTCGAAATAGATAATTTAGTCGCCGAAGTTTATGACATTAGTTATAATGAGTTAATTGTAGGAATAAGTCCGCAGAAAATTGATGAAATTTACAATGAAATATTAAACAGAAATTTTTAAGTAGAGGTCGTTAATGAAAAGTACAAATCTAAGTCTTTTAATATTCATAATGCTTTCGACAAATTTGTTTGCACAAAGAGGCAAATGGCAGGATGAAGAAGCCAGAGAAAAGTTTGAGCAGCTTGAAAAAATTAAATTGATAGAGACATTAGAAATGGATGAGGAAACCACATTGAGATTTTTTGCCAGACGCACTGAGCATAGAAAACAGCAAGATGAAATCCAGCGAAATATCCAGCAAAAAATCGATAATCTGGATGTAATATTTAAAAGCGGAAGAGCTGCAACTGTAGATGAAATAAAAACAAATATTGATGAAATAAATAATTTGCAGCTTCAGTTCGATAAAGGCAGGGTTGACTTTGTTAATTCACTCTCAGATATTCTTTCATACGAGCAGATTGGAAAGCTCATTATTTTTGAAAAAAGATTCAGAAATGAAGTTAGGAAGCTTTTAATCAAGGAGCGTAAGCCGCCACTGGACCCTGAATAATCTGCAAATTCCTAAAAAGGGAAAAATAATTCCAACTATAACTTTAGGTTGATTTTCAAAACCTTCGCACATATTTTTACCAACCATTTTTGCGGAAGTGGTGAAATTTGGTATACACGCTATCTTGAGGGGGTAGTGCCTTAATTGGCGTGCGGGTTCAAGTCCCGCCTTCCGCACTCAATATCCAAAATCATAAAATGAAAAAGGAATAAATAGATGAACAAAAACAAAGTCTTTCCAATTCTCCTGATATTCATTTTGGCTTTATCTTTAGTTTCTTTTGCTCAGGAAATGAATACTGAAGCAGGGAAACTATATAATGAAGGTAATAGTCAGTTGAAAGCTGGAAATTATAATGGAGCAATTAGTAATTACGATAAGGCGTTGGCCATTGAAAAGGATTACAGGATTTATTATCAGAAAGGTGTTGCGCAGAAGAAGGCCAATGATTTGAATGGTTCAAAAGCTTCATTGGAGGAATGTATAAAATTAAAGAATGACTTTGAACCCGGCTACAATGCACTTGGTGGTGTTTACTTCTCTATGGGAAATTATTCAGAAGCGATAAGTAAATTTGAAAAAGTGCTGACACTTTCAAACAATGCCAGTGTCACTAAAAAAGTAAAAAAGAATTTATCGTTAGCTTATACAAAACTCGGTAATGATCAGATATCTCAAGGTAATGCACCAAAAGCGGTTGAGTACTTAACCAAGGCAGTTGAAAATGATAATTACGATGCTGCTTATTTATCTCTTGCTAAACTTTATTCCGAATTAGGAGAATGGGATAAATGTATTTCAGCCTCCCAGAATGCTTTGAAATATAAATCGAAAATAACCTCTGGCGGACCTAATTTTTATATGGGTATTGCGTATAAAGGTAAAGGTGAGACTCAAAAGGCTAAAGAAATGTTCGAAAAGGCAAAGCAGGATGCAACTTACAAAAAAACTGCTGAGTATGAACTTGGTTTGCTTAACTAAGTTTGATGATTTTTTAAGACCCTCTTAACAGAGGGTTTTTTTATATCAAAAATGAAACAGGAATTGAGAGAAAAAATAAAAACCGCTGACCATCATTCAAAAAATCTTTTAACGCTAATTGCCGCTGCCGCCGCTCTCCGTAAGATGGAATTATTGAAAGACCTTATTGTTGAAGCAAAGTCAAGAAGTACCCCATTAAAAAAAATCTATGAAGTATTACTGCAAAATTATCTCTTCACAGGTTATCCTTCAGCCTTATTATCATTAAAATTGTTGAAGGAATTTTATCCATATAAAAATCTTCCAAAAGCGGCTGATATGAATCTATATCATTTTAGAAAAAGGGGAGAAGCAAATTGTAAGAAAGTCTATGGTAACAAATTTGAGAAGCTAATCGGTAATGTTAAAAATTTCTCTCCTGACATGGCTGAATGGCTAATACTTGAAGGTTATGGAAAAGTA
>CAZLJI010000072.1:0-9150 GCA_964559565.1 uncultured Ignavibacteriaceae bacterium
TGGTATTGATGGATGCCCTAATGGCTGGCTCTTTGTGATGATGGATGAAAATAATTTATTCCCCCAGTATTGGTTCCAATCCAGATTACGCCTCCTCTGTCTTCGTATATAGAAAAAATAAAATTGTCATTCAGACTTGTTGGATTAGAAGGATCACTTATATACCTGGTAAAAGATTTTTTTTGAGGATCAAACTTGTTTAATCCGCCTTGGACAGTACCAACCCATAAATTTCCCTTTGAGTCTTCAAAAATTGGCCAAGCCCAGTTATGACTTAAGCTGTTAGGATCGGATGGATTATTCCTGAAGTGAGTAAACTTTCCGGTTTTTTCATCAAGTTTATCCAGGCCATTTGATGTTCCAACCCACAGGTTTCCCGATCGGTCTCTGTAAACCGAGTAAACTTTATCATTACTAATACTGAATGGATCAGAGGGATTATTTTTGAATTGTGTTACTTCACCTGTTTTTAGATCTGTTCGCTTTAGTCCTGTTCCCGCACCAAGGCTTCCAACCCAGCTAATTCCCGGCTCATTCAAAAAAGCATCAACGCTGCTTACTTTAAATTGAGTTACGTCTATACTGTCTTTTGAAAGAAGTGTGAAGGATTCAGAACGCGGGTTATATTTTTGAAAGTTCCCACTCTGGGTTTGAATGTAAAGCGTCCCAACATTGTCTTCATAAATAGAGAAAATAAAATTATCACTCAGACTTGTAGAGTCGGACGGGTTGTTCTTAAACACTTTGAAGCTATATCCATCGTACCTGTTTAAACCATCCTGAGTACCAAACCACATAAAACCATGACTATCCTGAAAAATACATGTAACAGCACTTTGGGAAAGACCATCTTCAACAGTCAGGTGTTTAAAAGAAATGCTTTTCTGTGCAGTTAGGTTTTCGAAAAAGAAAAGGAAAAAAATAAAAACAATTAATACAGATTTAAACATGTTCCCCACCAAATTGGCATCATAGGTAATCTAATACTTGCTTTGGTTTTAAAATAATAATTTAATAATTGGTTGTCATTATAATAATTATAAAGGAAAAATCCCTGGTCTCCTCCTTAAGAGACCAAGGATCTAAATTCCTTCACGTTGTCTTATGAAATTATTTTAGTAAGACTAATTTTTTTGTCGTAATAAAAGATCCGCTCCTTATTGTGTAAAAGTACACTCCGCTAGATAAACCGGATGCATTCCATACAATAGAATGATAACCAGCATCCATCTCTTCATCAACAAGTGTTGAAACCAAGTTACCGAGAATATCATAGATCTGAAGAGAAACTTGATTTTTCTCAGGAAGTCTATAATTTATCTGGGTCGTCGGATTGAATGGGTTTGGATAGTTTTGATCTATTCCGTACTCTGTTGGCAATCCGGATAATTCATCATCACCGGTTTCTTTTTTCAACCTTGTGTTCATTGCTTGTTGTGCAAACTTCCAGGCATTGGTTAAGTGGTTCATTACATTTACGAACAACTCTTTATTATAACCATTTAAAGCCTTGCCAAGCTCAGCATTAGCAGAAGCAAGCACTTCTTCACAATTCGTAACAGCACAATTATCGTCTGCCATTTCAATTGCCATTTCAGCGAAGATAAGAGAACCTTCATACAGCAATTCGAAGGCTTCCAGGATTTTATCTCCAACAACAGGATTGGATTTTAAGTAATCTACAAGATTTACAGCCCCCTTTATATTATCATAGAAGCTTAAACCATAAGCTGATAAATTATTATCATCAATAAAATTCCTGTTTGCTAAAGCAGAGCTTATTTTATTGATTGCACTGTTGATCTTATTTCTGTCACCGCCAGCCACCATATTTTTGGCCGTGTTTAGAATTTCTCTGGCTTGCAAAATTTTTGCTTTGGCAGAAGATTCCTCTGGCAACTCTGTGGGCGAAACATATACTGAGTGATCTGCCTGTATCAAGTAGCTCTTATTCATAACTAATATGCCGCTTGAATCCGAAGCCAGATAATCACTGGCAAAAATCACAATATTGTAGCTTCCCACCACATTAGCAGAGTCATAAACAAAACGATAAACACTATCCTGAGGGATATAAGTAAGTTGATATGCAAAGTTGTCTGCTGGATCTGGCCTACCTGGAGTGGTTATAGCTGCAACAACAAACGCATCTTCAATAACATTTCCAGTAAATTCATGTTCTGTATTAAACTGGTTCTCTCCACCATCGAATAATTTTGCTTCAATTACGATCTGTTCACCAGTAACATATCGTTCTTTATCAGTATCGACCAACAATACTCTTCCTGTTTCAGTAGCCATAAATACTCTAATTGGCTCTGGCACAAGTGGGGCAACATCCTCGACGATATATCCCTGCCATTTGCCGGGCGATGGATTATTAACTTTAAAAGACTCATATGCTCCGCCAGTAACGAACTCAATGTTATATTGTGTAAACGGCGGCTGATTGTAATTTGTACTGTCAATTATCTGACCATCTGGTGTGAGGATTTTCAAGTCGTAATCGCTGCCCTGCCAGAGAAGACCAAACTCTGTTTTTGTGGTTCCCTGCCATAACAATCCGCCTTGCCATAATAGGCCCGAGTTCCATGTGTTGCCCTGCCAGAGAAGACCAAAATCAGTTTTTGTACTGCCTTGCCACAACAAACCACCTTGTCCTGCGGCAGAAACTGAGTCACTGCTGAATGGTTCGGAAACGTAAGTGACTTGAAGGCCAAGTAATCTAAACCAGATAGTATTCACAACAATATTAATATCTGTTGCATCTGGTAATTTAAAGTAATCTCCTTTTGTTTCGTTTGCCAGGTAGCCCATTTTATCGGGACCGGAAGAACTTAAAGCAAATCCCAGGGTGTTAACGACTGTTGAAGTTGGTCTAAGTACCGGGATAGCATCATCAATTATTCTCGGGGAAGAAAATTCTTCACCCGCACTGAATAAGATTATTACTTTCTTTTTATCCGGATGATCGGTTGTCTGCAACTCATTATGTGCAACCAACAGTCTCTCTGCAATATTTCCATCTCCCCCTGGTTGCAAACTATTTAAAGCATTTATAAATGTTTGCTTTGAGTAGCTTGTAAGTGGATACGCAACATTATTGGAATTTACAATTGTTACCCGGTCATTTGCTCTAAGCTTTTCTGCTAACTCGAGCGCACTGTTTACTGCGGGATAGAATCCATTGTATGTTTCAGATGATGTGTAAGTAGCTGATCCATCAAATACTAAAACAAGGTCGACATAAATTTTATCGAGGCTGCCATATATAGCTTCAATACCTGCAACGTCACCCTCTGTAGGATCCATATTTGGATCGATGTCTTTATAATCAAAAACAGATCTCTTCTTTGTTTCGTTCAAAGCAATCCGTTGATATGCTGTCTGTTCCTGGTTATCTGATGCCATTGGAATTATCCAACCCGGATCTCCCGGGTTTAATAAGTCACCCAAACCAGAAAAATGAGCAATCTCATGAGCGCCAACATTTTCTACATCTAATTTATCGTCCGAGCCTGATGTTGGAGCTGCCCACCCAACCACATTACCTGAAGAAGTTCGCGGAGTACCGTTGAACGCAATATCAACATCCAAAAACTCGGCGGTAGGAACAAAGTATAAAACCCTTGTTACAGCAACAACATTATCACCCGCCTCTGTAATATCCCAATCATCTCCCTCAAGCCAAACAACATTATTAAGCCCATCAGGTTCAAATGAATATTGCTCAGATATTGAACTCAGATTTCCACGGTAATAATTTAGCTGTGGTAATTCACTCCAGGTATCGAATGAATTTTCTATTGCTTCAATATAATTTGCACCCTTGTTAACGACTGATGGTGCAATTGTATAAATAGCAGATCCATCACGCCAGTGCAATGGCAAGCCGCTGTTTGTTCTGTTGATCACATATTTATTGCCGAATAATTTTTGGCTGACAACGGGATCGGAAAATTCAGATGTGTTTCCGAATTCATCTGTTGCTGTTGCTGTAAGTGAATGATTGTTATTTAAATCAACTAAAGCATCAGTTAAGTTAACTTCAAATTCTACATACCCATTTGCATCGGTTGTTAGAATTGTATCGCCGAGAAATACCTCGCCACCGTATTCCAGATTATCTGAGTTAGAGAAAAACTCTATTGTATAATTCTTAAAGGGCTCACTTTCCAGAAATCCATATATGGCAATACCAGGACCACTCTCTGATCCATAAAAAGTTTGTATGATAGGATAATTCTGGCGATTGTTGCCGCCCATATCAGCATCAGAGTAATCATTAATATCCCGGCCATCAATCAAGATTCCGCCCCCATCGATGTTCATCAAATCAACACCCAGATCAAATGTGGAATAAATTGAATTTGAATAAATCGAATTAGATAAAATGGAGTTGTTAATTCCTTTACGAATAGCTACACCAGCAGCACCATTGCTTGTGATTGTATTGTTGCTGATAGAATTGCTGTTGGATTCTGTCCATCCAATAATTGCATCATTAATTCCGATAGCAATGCCTTCGTTGTCATTGTATGCTATATTGTTGTTGATGATTTCATTATTGGTTGCTCCATTGCCCAAAAGGATGCCGACGTTGTTGCCAAAGTCCGACCAATTTTCATCTGTGCCAACAAAATTATTGTCGATAGTATTGTTATTGCTTGCAGCGTCCTTTATTAATATTCCAGAATTATTCCATCCGCCAATTTTATTTGAATTAATGTTATTATTCATTGAGCCGTTTCTAATTAAAACACCATCTCCCTGGTTGCTCATTACCTCACCACTAAAATTTAATCCGATAAAATTCCCGGTGATCGTGTTACTGCTACTATTATCAATTACAACACCGCCGCCATTGCCAACGATGATATTTTTTTCTGATGAATTTTGTCCACCAATGGTGTTTGAAGAGGACCCATTCCCAACAAAAATTCCGCCGGTTCCATTTGGCAAGCTTGAGTTACCTGTTAAATCGGTTCCAAAGAAATTGTTCTGAATTGTGTTTCCACTAGCGGAAGTTAATGACAATCCATATCCGCTGAATGAATTGATTACCAGATCTCTAATTGTTATTCCTCCGCTTGTTACCGAAAGTCCATTTACGTCGGTTCCAGCAGCAAGAGAACCATTAAGCTCAATTATTGGTAGGCCAGCATATCCGCTTTGATAAGCTGCATTCAAACTTAGTGACTCTGTTATTGATGGTAATGGTGAAGCAGGTTGAATTATATATGGTCCTGCACTAGGAATATAAAAATATACAATTTGGTGGCCCGGCAAAGCATTTACTTCTTCAATTGCTGATCTCAGCGTAACAGCTCCGGTGCTATCGCTAGCTTTTCCATCACCCGGAACTAAGTCTGGTGCATCACCAATAGAGTTCACAACAAAAAACGGAAGATTTTTGCTGTTAACAATTTCATCAATGCTAATTACTCTTAAATGATTTTTGAAATTTGATAAGTCATTAAGTGATTTCACTCCACCGTAATAAGAAAATTCGGTAAAAGACCATTGTCCTGTTAAATATTGATTAAGAACAGAAGGAAACGGTTCGGCAGGATTTCCGTTACCCCCGGAACCATTAATATTGTTTGCACCTAAAGCGATATTGAATATTCTGATTTCATCAATTAATCCTCTGAAGACACCCGCGCTCAACTTGCCAACAAACAAACCTGTGGTTCCGTCGGTGCTGGTGTAACCCGAAGTCATGTTAAAAGCAACATTAGAAACTAAATTACCACCAGAGTAAATTTTTAGATTACTTCCATCGTATGTACCAGTAATTGCAAGCCATTGAAACGCTGGTAGCGGATTTGTATTTACAGTCAGTGTGTTATTGTTGCCAACAGAAAAATACGCCCGGTTATTTTTTAAATACATAGAGAAGGTAGTTCCATTGTTAACAGTACGATATATAACAGGAACTTCAACATCCGCAGGCGTATCACCAATTAAATATACCCATGCCTGAACCGTTATCTGATTGTTGGAAGAACTGCTGTTAAAATATTTAAACCCGTTCTGGTTTGCATCTGCGGTTACCGGCTGTCCATCAAGAACGTACAGCTGGCTCGATTCGTCAAACAACACATAAGCGTTATTATTTGTCTGTCCAAGAATTTGATTATTCTGTATAAGTAGAAAAGAAATTAAAAATAAGAAAAGAAATTTCATTGTACCCTCTGAATGTAAAATTTTAAAAATTGACTTAAATCCAGATTTTGTTGGATTAATCATTGACATAGTTCTTTATCTGTGCCGTAAGCGTATTCACCCGCACATTTTGAGATGTGATTTTCTCGCCGGTTTTAGCATCTCTGATCACAGTTAATTTGCCCTCTTCACCGTTAACTACTTTATAACTTGAACCAGATTTGTCTTTCTTCAGAAAAACTAAAACTTCTTCATTATTTGCAAACTTTGGTGTGTGAGTATAGAGCTCGCCAATATCACCAACTTCTCCTCCCGGATAGCTGATCACTAGTGAATTCCCGTTATTGCTTCCTTTCAGGTATTCTTCTACCTGAATAGTAGCATAAGTGTAAATTCTTGTTTTGCTCTCATTCCAGCTTGCATTTTGCTGGGTTACCTTCCCGGTTATAATTACATCTGATTTTTGGGAAAGCTGTTTGATTTCGGATTGACTTGTCTGAGAAAGGGTGTGTTGATGAAACCCAAAGATAATTACAAAAATTAAGACTAAACGCATAAATCTGACTCTCATACTAAATACCCTCTATATTATTGATTGACTTAATAAATGGAGCGAAAAATACATTTTAAATACAGTCAGGTGGTAGGAGTAATATTGCATTTTGTGGGACAATTCTTGCGAATTCTAATAGACGAAGTATTTTTAACTATTTACAGGACGTTACTTCGGTCGTTGATCTTTTTAAATTTAATATAGACACACTCTTGCGGCAAAACTGTCACCCCAATTACAAGCGATGTATTTATACTGCAAATTCTTTACTCCGTTAATTAAAAACACGTTTAGGCTTTTTTAAGCTAGTGATTGGTAGAAGATTCTAAGTAATTGATTATGTAATTATTGAACGCTTTATATGTATTTTACAGCAAGAAAAAATTACCACGTATTTCCAATAAACTATTTCATCTTCACTTGTATTTGATCGGTTACATTTGCCCGGGGCTATGTTAAAGGGAAGCAGACTAATTAAATTATTTAATAGACCATCCGAATATTTACGGGCTATTTCCCTGATTCAATTATTACTGATTGTGCTAATTGGATCAGCAAGTTATCCACAGCAGGAAATCCTCAAATTTAAAAAATTAACTAGTAATGATGGTCTATCACAGAATTTTATTTCTTCCATTTACCAGGACAAAAACGGTTTTATGTGGTTCGGGACGAAGGATGGATTGAACAGATACGATGGATATGAATTCAGAGTTTACCGGCACAATCCATTTGACACCACTTCTCTTTCCGGGAATTATATCTCCACTTTATTTGAAGATTCAAAAGGTAGATTATGGGTAGCTTCAAGTTCACTTGACCTTTTCATACCAGAAAAAGATGCATTTAAAAGAATTGCTTTGAAAATCCCGACTAAAAAAACAGATGGCACAACAAGTATCAACAAAATCACATCCATAACTGAAGATAAAAACGGTTTGATTTGGTTGGGCACACATGATGGTCTGATAAGTTATGACCCACAAACAGAATTCTCAAGAATGTATTACCAGACACAGGATAAAAGCTCACCTCTCAATGATAATTTAATACTGTCACTAAGCAGTGACGATTCGCTTCTTATCATCGGAACCCAGAACGGGATGAAATTATTAAATCTGGATTCTGTCAAAAAAGATAAAATTGAATACGTTAAAATATTACACGAAGATGCAAAAGAACTATTAACCAGCAAGCGAACAATTCTCAGTCAGTTCCGCGCATCTTCAAATCTTATTTATTCCGGTACACCGGCCGGATTAATTAAAATTGATCTCAGCACAAGGAAATCAGAATTTATTCCGTATAAGGGCTACTCGTTCTTTCCACTCTGGTTGAATAGAATCATATCAATTGTTCAGGATAAGAATAACAATTTATGGTTTGCTTGCTCAGGAGGATTGGTGGTTTATAATCCTGTACGAAATAGCTTTAAATATTATTTTCACGACCCCCAAGATGAGCAATCTTTAAGCCTGAATAATATTATTTCCCTGTATGTTGATCGTGGTGGCAAGATCTGGATAGGAACTGCTGGTAAAGGAATAAATGTTTTTGATCAAAACAGAAAAGAAT
This sequence comes from uncultured Ignavibacteriaceae bacterium, assembly GCA_964559565.1. Classification (GTDB taxonomy): domain Bacteria; phylum Bacteroidota; class Ignavibacteria; order Ignavibacteriales; family Ignavibacteriaceae; genus IGN2. Next base: position 8,297 of record CAZLJI010000072.1, read on the forward strand.
TTTCATTATACAACGGCCTGGTAGATAGAGAACCTTTCAAAACTTCTTTTAGTGTTTCTGCAATTTTATCTGAGAGCGATAACTTTTTATGGATTGCGTCTCAACAGAAACTATTTAGATTGGACAGAGCTACCGGTGAATACAGGCACGTTAAACTGGTGTATGGACCTGAAGGAGAAATTACATCTTTAGTTAAAGATAACAAGCAAAATATCTGGGTCTCTTCGAGCGGGGGGCTTCATAAAATTTCTGATAATGGAAACAGAATAATTTATTATGATCACAAACCATCAAATCCAAATTCACTCAAAGATATTTTTGTCAGACTGCTGTTTATTGACAGCAAGGATAATTTGTATGCTCTTAACTCAAGATACTTAAGCCGGTTCAATGAAGAATCAAATTCATTTAATCACTATGAATTGGGTTTTGCCGAAGAGAACGATTTTGCACCGATTATAAAATGTATCTATGAAACTCAGGATGGTTCTCTGTGGTTCGGATGGGATAATGGGCTCGTAAAATATAATTTAGAAACCCGGGAAAAAATTATATACAGGCATCAGCCAGGTGATGATAAAAGTATCAGCAACAACGAGGTGCTTACAATTTGTGAAGATCCAGCACAACCGAGAAAATATTTATGGATTGGAACCCAGGGTGGCGGTTTGAGCAAGTTGAATCTTGAAGAGGATACATTTACAAATTTTTTTGTTAGTGATGGTCTTCCGAATAATGTTGTCTATGGAATTCTATCTTCCGGAAACGAACTCTGGCTGAGCACAAACAATGGATTGTGCAGAGTTACAACCGACAAATACGGAACACCGACTTTCAGAAATTATGATGTGACA
>CAZLJI010000073.1:0-9029 GCA_964559565.1 uncultured Ignavibacteriaceae bacterium
GCCGTTCAATCATATAACCAATTCCTCCCTGCGAATCGGCGACACAAATATCCAGCGGCATCTGAGGGATTTTATACTCTTTATAACCGGCTTCATTTCTTAACATTATATTTCCAACCTGCGGACCGTTTCCGTGGGTTATGACGAGTTCATAACCATCATTAAGCAGCTTCATGAGATGGATAAAAGTCTCATAAGTATTTTTCTCCTGCTGTTGGATTGTTCCAATTTCATTACCTCTCAAAAGAGCATTTCCACCAAGAGCAACTACTGCAATATTTTTATTCATACCGGATATATTGAAAAACAGAATTCAAAAATGAGGCGTAAATTTAAGCACCCGTCTCCGCAAATAAAACGATTAACTTATTGTCATCCTGAACTTGTTTCAGGGTCTTTAGTTTAGATTCTGAAATGAATTCAGAATGACAGTTATCACCTTAAATAATAATTATTAAGATATTTTGATGAATGATGCAACTATCGAACTAAAATACATTTGAGTGAAAGCAGCTTAATAATTATGTTTGAAGAGTAATGATAAGATAAATCAGCTATGAACAGTATAGAAAGATTTGACCCAAAAGAGCTATTAAAACCCGAAAATATGATTCGGCTGTATGCAAGCGGTGCGTTCCCGATGGCTGATGCTGAGACTGGAAATATTAATTGGTATTTACCTGATATACGAACGATTATTCCTCTCGATAATTACAACATTCCTCGCTCCACCAAAAAAGTAATTGATGAACAAAATTTTGAAATAAGATTTGATAATGACTTTGAAGGTGTGCTGGAAGGTTGTTCCGACAGAGAATCAACCTGGATTTCCGAAGAACTTAAATCTGCTTACAGAAGATTGAAAAAACGCGGACACATTCACACCGTTGAAACGTGGAAAAATGGAAAGCTAGTCGGCGGACTTTATGGAGTTACATTTCGTGGTGCGTTCTTTGGTGAAAGTATGTTCTCGAAAGTTTCGCAGGCATCCAAAGCTGCACTTGCTGCTTTGCTGAAACATTTGAAAGAAAAAGAATTTGTGCTTCTCGACGTGCAGTATATGACCGAGCATTTAAAAATGTTTGGTGCAGTTGAAATTTCTTTTGAGGAGTATACTAAGCTGCTGCATAAAGGTTATGGGCAGATGATTGAGTTTTAGTTTCTTTTTCCAATAGTTATTACGGCTTTTGGAGAATCATATCCGACTGCTATAATAATATTATCATTTATTTTTATTTCTCCATAAGAACCTGCTTGTAGTTGCACTTCACCTTGAAAGCTTTGCCAGCTATTACCATTGAAATGGAGTAATTCACCATATGATCCACAAATAGCAATATCATTTAAATCATTACCGTCGATTGAGTTTGTATAATACTGGGTAATACTCTCTCCTATAGAATTCCAAGATTGATTCGAAGTTATATCCGTTTTTGAAAACACACCACTACCAACCACATAATATTTTTTACCTGGCTTAAACCAAATACTTCTTATGCTGGAAGGGATACCGAAAGTAGGTAAATTTATGGGCACATTTTTCTCGAGTTTAAATATCTTCTTATCTGTACTTATCAATTGCTTTGCTGCCACACATAAAATTTCATAATCCCCGTTATCAGTTTTTTGTCCGATTATATCGTAAATATTTAATTCAGTCCCACTTTCTATTTTTTGCCAATCTACTCCATTGTAGTAGGCTATAGCTCCATTATTACCAACCGCATATAAATCAGTAGAAGATTTTCCCCAGAGTTTCTGTGCGGTTTCTCCATTATTAAATATACCTCCATTATATCCAGAGTAGTTTACTAACCAATAAGCTTGAGTAATATTATTACCATTAAATAAGAAAACACCACCTCTTGCTAACCAAATTTCTGTTGGATTAATTACTAAGATTCCTGTTGGGATTATATATGAGTACCCACCTGATGGATTTTGTGCAGTTATGCGCTTTACTTCCCATTCAGTGCCATCCCAATGTATAAGTCCATATGGATGTGGATCGGGTTGTCCCAATGAATCATTCAAATAAATTTCACCCACCGCCCATATTGAAGAATCATCTAAGATAGCTATATCATTTAGTTCGCTGCTACTATGTTCTCCAAATGTCCAGGTCTGCCAGTTAAAATTGTGGCTGGTTGTATCAACTCCGTTACTGTTGTCATCTGGTTCAACGGAATCGCAGGAAAATTGTAGGGGTAGGACTAGAAGGGTAATTAAAAGTTTAAAAAGAGACTTCATTTCTTCTGAGAATTAAAAAACCAATTAAATATTAGTATTCAAGCCACGAACTCAAGATCCAAATTAAGTCCCCCTTTAATAAAGGGGGTGGTCGAGTGAAGCGAGACCGGGGGATTACTTAAAAGAACAATAAACAAATCCCTCTGTCACTTCGTGACATCTCCCTTTACTAAAGGGAGACCTAATTAAAATTTATGGCTTAACTAAAATCAATTCCTTCTGCGGAGGAGAAATAAACTCGCAGCCATTCTTTGTTATATAAACTTCTTCTTCAATTGTTGCAACACCGTAACCTTCAATTGGTAGTCTCGGCTCAATTGTAAAAACCTGTCCTTCTTCCAAAGCCATAAATGGTGCATTGCCGTATCTTTCCCAGGCGGGGAACATTCCTGCAACTCCATCGTGAACAGTTTTACCAACCTGGTGACCTAGTCCGTGCGGATACTCCGGGTAACCGTTTTGTGTTATGTACGATCTTGCAATTGTATCCATATCAACACCCTTAACTCCGGGCTTTACTGCATCAGCAACTTTTTGAATTGAATCACGGATAACATTAAATCCTTTTTGAACTGCATCAGGAGCTTTTGTTTCGCCGTCATTTAAAATGTACCACGTTCTTTGCAAATCGGAACAATAACCTTTGTACTTAATTCCAAAATCCATATTCACAACTGTTCCTTTTGTTATTACTTTATCACTTGGACCTTCGTGCGGACCGTTTGGATTCGGACCGGCAAAAACAGCAGGACAATGATCTTCTTCCCACGCAGCTTCAAAACCTTTTTCAGTGTGGAGTTTTCTTACATAATTAGCAACCTCTATTTCAGTCATTCCCGGTTTCATATAATTTGTAACTGCATCGAATATCTTCAAAGTTTCTTTTATTGCTTCTTTCATCAATGCAACTTCGGTTGCAGATTTTCTTCCTCTCAATGCAGAAATAATTTCCTCGGAACTAACAAGTCGTTTTGCATATTCAGTTCCTTCAAGATGATCTAAAAGGATTTGATACATTCCATAAGTTAAACCATCAGCAAGTACAGAAGTTTTAGAAAAATTAATTGCAATCTTGGTCGGATTCTTTCTGGCAATATAATCTCTTAAGGGTTCCCGGATTGATTTGAGATATGGAATAATATTTTTATACAAACCCGCTTTCTTAAAATTTCCTTCCTCCATCGAACCGACTATTGCGGTTGTGTCGCCATCTTTGCTAATACAAAACGCTGCCTGCCATGTTGAATTTACCCCGGAGATCATATCCATCACCGGATCGGTCATCATCGAACTTTCTCTTACAAATGTCAGCCACATATCAATATTTTTTTCTTTGAGGATTTCAACTGCCTGGTTGATTTTTTCTTTTAGAATTGTATTATCCATAAAAACTCCTGTTCATTAATAATTGGATGAAAGATGATTGCAATTTATCAATTAAACGCAGAATATTCTATTTTCCTTCCGAAAACAGAAAATGACAGCGGTGATATTTATCATAACTATCAATTGCCTGTGCCGATAATTAAGGTTTTCAGTTGCCTATTTAGTAATTTTCATATGACAAATAAGAAGATTTTTTATTCATCAATTAAATCATTTGGGGAAATTGATTTTATAACTCCGGCTACAAAAAAAATTCATCACTAATAAATAAAATAATTAATGCACAGAGGTTTCCATGTCAGATTACACAGAAAAAATATTAAAAGATGTAAAAACAAAAAATCCGAACGAACCTGAATTTCATCAGGCTGTTCAGGAAGTATTGGAATCGCTGGAAGTAGTACTTCAGCGTCATTCTGAATACAGATCATTAAAAATTCTCGAGAGAATGGTAGAACCGGAAAGACTAATAATGTTCCGTGTTCCTTGGATGGATGACCAGGGAGAAATTCATATCAATCGCGGATACAGGATTGAAATGAACAGTGCGATTGGTCCATACAAAGGCGGATTACGTTTTCACCCATCAGTTACTCTCGGCATATTAAAATTTTTAGCTTTTGAACAAGTATTCAAAAATTCATTGACCACTCTCCCAATGGGCGGCGGTAAAGGCGGTTCAGATTTCAATCCCAAAGGAAAAAGCGATAACGAAATTATGCGCTTCTGCCAGAGCTTTATGACTGAACTTTTCAGACATATTGGTCCTGACACTGACGTTCCTGCAGGAGATATCGGTGTTGGTGCTAGAGAAATAGGATTCCTCTATGGACAATACAAAAGATTGAAAAATGAATTCACCGGAGTTCTGACAGGCAAAGGTTTGAATTGGGGCGGTTCGTTAATTCGTCCTGAAGCAACCGTATTTGGCTGCGTTTATTTTGCCGAAGAAATGTTGAAAACAAAAAAGACCTCCTTTGATGGAAAGACTGTAGCTGTATCCGGATTTGGTAACGTAGCATGGGGTGCAGTGATAAAAGTAAACGAACTTGGAGGAAAAGTTGTTACTCTTTCCGGTCCGGATGGATACGTGTATGATCCTGACGGAGTGAAAGGTGAAAAGATTGATTATATGTTGAAGCTCCGTTCAAGCAATAAAGATATTGTGGAAGATTATGCGAAAGAGTTCAAAGTAAAATTCTTCCCTGGCAAAAGACCATGGGAAGTTAAAGTTGATGTTGCTCTGCCTTGCGCAACTCAGAATGAAATATTTGCTGAAGATGCAAAAGAATTGTTAAAGAACGGATGTATATGTGTGTGCGAAGGTGCGAATATGCCGACTACAATTGAAGCTTACGAAATTTTCAGAGATGCAAAAATTCTTTATGCACCTGGAAAAGCTTCTAACGCCGGAGGTGTTGCAACATCAGGATTAGAAATGTCGCAGAACAGTATGCGTTTGCCGTGGTCAAGAGAAGAAGTTGACAAACGTCTTCATGAGATTATGGTAAGAATTCACGATACTTGCGTAACAACAGCAGAAAGATTCGGAGCCCCGGGAAATTATGTTAACGGTGCAAATATTGCAGGCTTCTTAAAAGTTGCAGATGCAATGATTGATCAGGGACTTGTTTAGGCCTCACCCCAACCCCTCTCCAAAGGAGAGGGGTTTTTAATTCCAAATTCTGACTTCAGAATACTGATGAACCCTACATTTCACCCGGCCTTTTTCTATATTAGTCAGTAAGAAAAACAAACCTAACATTACTCGCTGAAAAATGAATAAAGAATTTTCAATAAAAGAAATCAAGCTCGAGAATATTTTCCACGCCCGGCTTAAAAAATTCCAGAAACTAATGCGATACAAGATTCAGAATATTCTGCTTGTATCGAGTATTTATGATTACTACCTGTTTGAAGAAGACGGCAGACTTTATGAATTGATCAGAAGCGAATATCAGAATTTAAATTTAAGCCAGGCTCCTGAAATTACTCACGTTACAACCGGTGAAGAAGCACTGCAGCTTCTGAATAGGGAGAATGATTTTGATTTGATTATCACGACTCTTCACATTGAAGATATGCACGTTGTCAAGCTCGCTAACCAGATAAAATCTGAAGGCATCGAACTCCCCATTGTTCTTCTGGCTTATGATAATAAAGAAAGAAAAGAGCTTACCACTCATTACGACACCTCAGTTTTTGAAAGAATTTTTATATGGAGCGGTGATTACCATCTGCTGATTGGAATAATTAAATATCTCGAAGACAGGTTAAATGTCGTTGAAGATACAAAAGACATTGGAGTGCAGGTAATAATTCTCGTCGAGGATAACGTAAAATTCTATTCGTCCTATTTGCCGCTGATTTACACAGAAATATTCAATCAATCTCAGCGGCTTATTACAGAAGGTATAAATATTACACATAAATATCTTCGGATGCGTGCGAGACCAAAAATTCTTCTTTGCACAACTTATGAGGAAGCCTGGCATTATTTTGAAATGTATGAAGAAAATGTCCTAGGAATAATCACAGATAACAACTTCCGGCATTATGGAGTTCGTGACCTGGAAGCAGGTTTAAAATTTGCAACAGCGGTTAAAGCCAGACACAAAGATATTCCAATATTAATTCAGACGAGTGACCAAAATCTTGAAGATAAAGTAAAAAAAATCGGTGCCTCGTATCTTTATAAAAATTCACCCCGGCTTTTACATGATCTGCAGGAGTTTATGCTGGATCATTTTGGTTTCGGTGATTTTATTTTTGAATTGAAAGATGGAACTGCAGTAGGTCGTGCAGCAAATCTCAGAGAGCTTGCCGATCAGATCGCCAAAATTCCGGAAGAAAGTCTTCTTCATCATGCTGAAGGAAATCATTTCTCAAGATGGCTGAAAGCACGAACAGAGTTTTATCTTGCTCATCAGTTAAGGCCGAGAAAAGTATCAGATTATGAATCACCTGAACACTTGAGAAGAGATCTCATCAATGCAATCAACAGTTATCTTGAAGAAAGAGCAAAGGGTGTAATCTCAGATTTCAGGAAAGAAACTTTCGATCCCAAAAACAGCTTTGCAAGAATTGGTGGAGGATCTCTCGGTGGTAAAGCGCGCGGGTTGGGATTTATAAATAGTTTAATTGCTAACTACAACATCAAATATTTATTTAAGGGAGTTGAGATTTCAGTTCCATCAGCTGTGGTTTTAGGAACAGAAGTATTCGATCATTTCATTCATGAAAATAATCTTGAAGGCTATGCGTTTAATGAAAATGATGATGTCAAAATCACGCAGCATTTTATTGAAGCATTTCACTTCCCAAAAGAAATAAAGCAAAAGCTATATGACTTTCTTGAAATAATTAAAGAACCGCTCGCTGTGCGCTCATCAAGTCTTCTTGAAGATGCCCAGTTCCAACCATTTGCTGGTGTATATCAGACGTACATGCTTCCGAACAGTAATCCGGATATCAACGTAAGGCTTGATGAACTTCTTCAGACAATCAAAGCTGTCTACGCTTCAACATATCATCAAAAAGCAAAAGATTATATGAAAGCAACTGCTTATCGTCTTGAGGAAGAAAAGATGGCGGTTATCGTGCAAAGACTTGTTGGCTCAGAGCATAAAAGAAAATTCTATCCTGATTTTGCGGGAGTTGGTAAGTCATTCAATTTTTATCCGGTACCGCCTCAGAAGTCTGATGACGGAATTGCACTGGTTGCTCTCGGACTTGGCAAAACTGTTGTTGAAGGAGGGAACACCGTACGTTTCTGTCCTCGATTTCCGAAACATCTTCTCCAATTCTTTTCGACGAAAGAAACCTTGATGCACGCACAGCAGGATTTCTTCGCACTCGATCTTGACGGAAAGCTTGATCATCATCCTGAATCGACAAAAGATCCTCTCGTAAAAAAATATGATTTATTAGAATCAGAAGCTGACGGTACATTGTACACAGTCGGTTCAACATATTCTCCTGAAGATGAAGCTGTATACGATGGAATTTCACGTGAAGGGATAAGGGTTGTAACATTTTCACCAATCTTAAAACATAAAATGTTTCCTATGCCGGAAATTCTAAATACACTTTTAGGTTTAGGAACATGGGGAATGGGTGCACCTGTTGAAATTGAGTTTGCAGTGAATCTAAGCGTTCCTCCTAACAAGCTGAAAGAATTTGCAATGCTTCAGATGAGACCATTAGTTATTAGCAGAGAAGTTGATGAGCTTAATATCGAAGTTAGAAATGATGAACTTATATGCCAGAGCACACAGGTGCTGGGCAATGGAGCCATTGATGGTATCCATGATCTTGTAATGGTTGACCACAATAAATTTGAAAGAGGAAAAAGTAAAGCAGTTGCAATGGAAATTGCAAAGCTGAATGCAAAATTGCTCGCCGAAAAAAAACCTTACATTCTTATTGGAGTTGGAAGATGGGGTTCACTCGATCCTTGGCTGGGAATTCCTGTTACTTGGGATCAGATTTCAGGTGCTGCGGCAATTGTTGAATCAGGCTTTAAAGATTTTGAAGTTGAGCCGTCGCAGGGTTCTCACTTTTTCCAGAACATCACTTCGTTTCGAGTTGGATATTTCACCGTTGATGCTGCACATAAAATCGGATTTATTGACTGGGATTGGCTGCAATCTCAACCGGTTATCGAAGAACTAGAATTGACAAAACACATTCAGTTTAAAGAACCAATAACAGTAAAAATCAATGGTCATAAAAATATCGGGATCATTTTGAAGCCGGGCTTATCATAAAATATGGACGACCTTCTTCTAAATAAAGAATTGTTGAATATCGATCTGCTGTTCGGGCAGCTTTGGGAAATTTCCGTTGATGGAATGAGGTTAATTGATGAAGATGGAAAAATATTATTAGTAAACGATGCTTTCTGTAAAATATTTCAGCTGGAAAAAGATGATCTGCTTGGCAAACCATTTTCAATTGTTTATACAGAAGATGAACAGGAAGAAGCTCTTAACGCTTATCAAAGGGATATCCGTCATGATAAATTGAAAACTTTATTCGAACGTGAGAACACTCTTTGGAATGGCAGAAAATCCTGGTTTGAATTCTCAAATTCATTTCTTACTCTGCCAGATGGTACCAAATTAACTCTAAGCATTGTAAAGGACATTTCAGAAAGAAAAAAATCAGAAATAGAGCTGCGCGAAAGCGAATCTAAATTCAAAATGCTTTTCAACAATGCAAACGACGCAGTATTTGTAACGCAGCTTTCAAATGAAAAAACCTATGGCGATTTCATTGAAGTGAATGAAGTTGCATGCGAAAGATTGGGATACACAAAAGAAGAATTTCTTCAGCTCAGTCCTTCGGCGATTGTTTCTCAAAAAAGTATCATTGATTTCAATTTGAAAACC
>CAZLJI010000074.1:0-8982 GCA_964559565.1 uncultured Ignavibacteriaceae bacterium
TAAAGACCTATAGTGATATATATAAACTTAAAGATTTTAAAAATGATTTAATTGCTATAGAAAGGCTTGGAGAAAAAAGCATCTCAAATCTGCTTGATTCAATCGAAAGAAGTAAGGAAAAACCTTTTGATAAAGTCTTATTTGCTCTTGGAATCCGTTATGTTGGTTCGGGTGCAGCTAAAAAGCTTGCTGCTCATTTCAAATCACTTGATTCATTAATCTCAGCCACAGAGGAGAAGATAACAGAAGTTTACGAAATTGGTGAGAGCATAAGTAAAAGTGTTATAAAATTCTTTAGTGATGACCACAACAAAAAAATTATTGAGGAATTGAAAAAGGCCGGCTTAAAGTTTAGTTTTACTGATACTAAATTTATTTTTGTGGGCGATAATTTTTTTACAGGTAAAACTTTTGTGCTAACGGGTACATTAAGCTCGTTTACACGGGAGGAAGCAGAAGAAAAAATAACTAACTTTGGCGGCCAGGTTACTTCCAGTGTGAGTAAAAAAACAGATTATGTTTTAGCAGGGGAAAAAGCAGGTTCCAAATTGGATAAAGCAAAAACTTTGGGAATAAAAATTTTAGATGAAATTGAGTTTCAAAAAAAAATCATTGAAGCGGAACTGAAATGATTGCAACATTAAAAGAACGTGCTGCAAGATTTATCGTTCAACGAAGTGCTCCAGGTGGAGAATTCAGTCAGAGAAATTTTGCTTCTATTTTTGCAAAAACTTATTCCTTTCTGATTCTCATGCCCGCTCAAGAAAGCGATTTCAGATTTGTTTTCCCTGTCCTCGAGTATTTAAGAGAACAAAGGAAAAATATTGTAGTTATGACTTATGATTACAGAGTCAGTCTGCTTCAGCCTTATTTTAAGACTAATGCAATTGAGCATGGGTTAAAGGAGGAAACACAGCTAAACCTTCCGTCCAAAAAACTTCTTGATAAATTATCCAGCATGCGTTTTGATGTTATAATTGATACCAACCGTGACGAAACTCTTTATTACAGTTATATTGCAAAATCTCTTAATGCGCAAGTAAAAATAGGTTTTGTTCGCTCTGATTCCGATAAGTATTTTAATCTTCAGGTTATCAACAAGCAAAATGATCCGGAAACTTCCTATAAGAATCTGATAGATTGTTTAAAAATGTTTCAAGGACTCTAAAATGAATTTCGAAGTAAAAAAAGAAAGTGCTATCACCATTTTCAAATTGAACGAAGCCCGGCTTGATACCAACATCTCCGGTTTGCTAAAAGGTGAATTTACAATGCTTCTTAAAGTTGAGGGTGCAAAAAAGTTTATTCTAGATTTGTCTGCTGTTGAAAGCTGCGATAGTTCTGGTTTAAGCGCTATTCTTGTTGCTAACCGGATATTGAATACTACAGGTGGGCATATGCGAATTGCATCACCGTCCGAAAAAGTTTTCGCCCTAATTAAAATAACTCAGTTAGACAGGGTTCTGCCGGTTTGCAAAACAGTTCAGGAAGCTTTTGATGATCTGCAAAAGCTTGATTAGTGATAGTTTATCCTTTTAACTTTCTTTCCCGCACAATTCCTTAATGTAGTGATAAGCCTCAAGATGTCCCATTTCCATTGCTTTATTTAAATCCTTGCAGCAACCTTCTTTGTCCTCCATTTTATTTTTAAGCATTGCCCTTTCAAAAAAAGCTACTCCATAACGTGGATTTATTTTAATCGTGTCAGTGAAAAATTGAATGGCTTTGTGATTTTCTTTCTTCTGCTTATAACATAAAGCTAAATTGAAATACACTTCAGCAAAGTTCCCTACTGATTTTTCAAACCTGGAAAAATCAAGAATAGCAGAATCAATGTCTTTTGCTCCGTAGTTTGCTAAACCACGATAAAAATATACATTTGGTTCGTTTATCTGAAGTCTAATAGCCTCAGTGAAATCATCAATTGCACTTTCAAAATTTTTTAATATGAGTTTGACTATTCCCCTGCAATAATGTACTGTTGGTTCGATTGGGCTAAGCTCAATCGCGTGACTAAAGTCTTCCAAAGCTCCCCTGTAATTTTGAGCATTACTTTTCTGAATTCCATTTTTCATATAGCGAGAAAGTTCGGCATTTTCTTCATCATAGAATGATTTAAACCTGTTTATCTCAAGCGTGAGATTTTTTGATGGTAGTACGGATTTAGGAGTAGATTTCAGCTTTTCGTGGTCAGATTTTGCTGATGATTCTGAGCGCTCCTTTTCCTCTTTTTTCTCAGTTTCAGCGCGCTCTCGTTCAGATATTTCTGGTTCTAACTCCCTTCTTCCATTTTTGCCGAACTTAAAAATCACGAATCCAAAGGCTACAAAAAGTAATGTCAATATTACATAGTACATATAAAATATGAGAATTGATGAATAATCAGCTAGTATTTAGCAATATCAGTGCCCGAAAAAACATACCAATAGCTTTTATTTTTAGTTGTATATAGCCATTTCAAGTAATAAATGCACTTTTAAAGGCTACAAATTGAAGACTTATTTTCCTCTGTTAGCGGGGAATTGGACTGATTGTAATTATATCAAAATAACAGCATTTTACTGCAAAAAGCAGATCATAATCTGAACATTGTTCAAACAATTGTTTAATGAAAACGTCTGGTATATTCTTTCTAAATAAGAAGAACTAAATTTCAACTGAAGAATTTTGATAATTTATTTTAATCGTTATTTCTGATGAAATTAATCCTAATTGATAATTAATCTGAAAAAGAGTTTAATTGAAACAAAATATAGACCTTAAAGAAATCAAACATATTGTCTCTGATATTGATGGAACCCTCCTAAACGATAATGGTGAATTAGGTGTTGAAAGTAAAAAGCTAATAAAAGAATTGATGAATGCGGGAGTAGTCATTACTCTGGCAACTGGCCGCTTAGATTCTGCAGTGACAGATGTGGCAAAGGAACTCTCGTTAAACGGATATATAATATCACTTGACGGAGCTATGATAAAAAATCACATCAACAACAGGTCTCTTTATGAATCCTTTTTAAAAATAGGTCAAGTCAAAAAAGCAATTGCAATTTCTGAAGACTTGCTGATTAATATTGCACTCTGTCATACTTCTACCATTTATTTTACGGAGAATAATTCAGTTATTCCCTCGCTGCTGAACAAATATGGTGCTTTTTATACCCGTGTAGATTCTTACAAGGATTACATTTCCGGAACACTTGAAATTGTATGTTCAAGCGACATGAAAAATTCCATTAAACAAATGGAAGAAAAATTCAATTTCCCATTCTCAATTGGGTGCAATACGTCGTATTTTCGAAGTAAAAAAAATGAAAACATTTATTATCTTGAAATAAGAAAAGCTGGAAGTTCAAAAGGCAAAGCGCTAATGCGACTATTAAAACATCTATCAATAAAACCATTACAAACTGCTGTCATTGGTGATTGGTATAATGATATTACAATGTTTCAAACTAAAGCTGTAAAGGTTGCGATGGCTAATGCCATTCCTGAATTAATAAACATGGCTGATTTTATTACAACAAAGTCGAATGGAGATGATGGCACCGCGGAGTTTTTTGAGATGGTTCTTAAATCAAAGAGAGACTGAAAATGGATATTGCTGAAAAGAAAAAATCTGGTAAAGGAACGTTTACAAAACTAGTAATGGGTTTCGTAACGGTCATTCTGATAGTTCTTATGTTCCCCAAAGGTGAGTCGATTGAATTTGAAGTATCAGAAGGATCTATATGGCTTTATGATGATTTGATTGCTCCCTTCAGCTTTCCAATTAAGAAAAGCGATGAGGTTTATCGTGCAGAAATCGAAGCTGCTAAAAGAAGTGTATTCCCTGTGTTCATTGATGAAAGTACGAATAAGCAAAAAAGTATCGAGTCACTAACCACATATAATTCCTATTTGATTAAAGTTTTAGATGAAAGTATTGAAAGCGAGTCAAATACAGTTCTTAATCCTACATTTCTAAGCACTCCCTCTTTCTTAAGTTTACAGAACCTACGCATTCGCGAGCGAAATCTTATCACATCAGGTCCACCGCTAAAAAATTTCTTTAGTGCTTCTGCAGCTGCGCTGAATTCAGTTTATACCAGAGGTGTGCTTAGTATAGACTCTGGTTCTCAGTTAAGAGATAGTATTGCATTGAGAAAAGGTAACTTTGATAATATTGAGCCAATCAGCAGAAATATTTTTCTTAATCAGGCTAAAAATGAAATTGCGGAGAGAATAAATAGGACAGATTATTCTGAAGACATTAAGTCCGCACTTGTTGAGTATACGACTCACTTTTTGTTACCGACTATTGTATTCAGCAGCGAACTCACGGAGGAAGAAACTACTCAGTCACAAAACAATGTTTCAAAGTATACCGGCATTGTAAATGAGAATGAAAGAATAATCGCTAAACATGATCGCGTTTCTAAAGAAGTACGATTAAAGATAGAGTCATACAAAGAATCCAAAGGAGAGCTGATCGGTAAGGGAGGTTTGATACTCCAATCCGTTGGAAAATTTTTTCATATAGGATTGATATTATCTCTACTCGTTACTTATCTCTTCCTTTTTCGAAAGGGAATATTTTATAATAACCGGAAACTGCTGATGTTTGTTATTATAATTCTCTTTGTTTCTTTTATTACATTTTTAATTAACCAGGTAAGAGTTCAGGCCCCTCTTCAGTATCTGATATTTATTCCCGCTGCGTCAATGATACTGACGATAATTTTCGATTCAAGAATCGGTTTTTATTCCACCGTAATAGTGACTTTAATTACCGGTGCTCTAAGGGGGAACGATTATACATTTATGGCAATGAATTTAATTGCTGGCGGTATTGCTGTTTACTCTGTTCGTGACATCAAAAATCGTTCACAAATATTCAGATCATTCCTCTTCATTTTACTTGGTTATATTTTATCGATCGTCGCTTTTGGTTTGGAAAGATTCGCTCCCTGGGACAACATGTTGATTGAATCAGCATTTGCAACTACAAATGCACTTGTCAGTCCTGTTCTTACTTACGGACTGTTAATTTTCTTTGAAAAGTTTTTTAAGATAACAACTGATTTAACTTTACTTGAACTATCTAATTTTGACAGACCGTTGTTAAGAGAGCTTGCGAGAAAAGCTCCCGGAACATTTAATCATTCGATAACAATGGGCACTATGGCAGAAGCTGCAGCAGAAAAAATCGGAGCTAATCATTTGCTTGCAAGAGTTGGTGCCTATTATCATGATGTTGGCAAAACAATTTCACCGCAAAATTTTGTCGAGAACCAGCTTAATAATCAAAACGTTCACGAAAATCTTACACCTGGAGAAAGTGTAAGTATGATTGCTCAGCACGTCAATGAGGGAATTGCGCTTGCAAAAGAGCACAGCTTGCCGCAGGAAATTATTGATTTTATTCCAATGCATCATGGTGAAATGGTGATGAGTTATTTTTATGAAAGAGCTAAAAAGATTTATGGTGAGGAAAAAATAAATATTAATGACTTCAGGTATCCCGGACCAAAACCAAACACCAAGGAAACAACAATAGTGATGCTTGCTGACGGATGTGAGTCGGCTGTGAGGTCAATTGAAAATCCGGATCCGGTTAAGGTGGAGAATATTATTGACAGCATTTTTAAAACACGGGCAGAAGATAAACAACTGGAAGATTCTCCTGTAACCTTCAGAGATATAAAAATTATGAAAGAGGAATTTCTAAGCATACTTCTCGGTCAGCATCACAAAAGAATTAAGTATCCGAAACAGGATGAAGCCGAAAAAGGGATTCAGACAGAAAATAAGTAATGGATATTTTTATCAGGGAATATCTCGCAACGCTGAAGCTTGAAAGAAACCTTTCCGATAATACAATCGCCTCATACAAAAATGATTTATCCTCTCTGCTTAACTTTCTGAAAGATTCGGGAGTCGAAGATCCTTCACAGATAAAGTCAAAACTGCTGAATGATTTTTTCGGAGTGCTCACAAAGCTTGGATTGAGCAGCAGATCTTCCGCAAGATATTATTCTTCTCTGAAAGGATTTTTTGGATACCTTTTTTCAAGTGCTTACATTGAAATCAACCCGATGGAGAAAGTATCTGCTCCGAAAGTAAGTAAAAGCTTGCCGAATGTTCTTAACATAAATGAAATTGAAGCGATACTTTCTCAGCCGGATACTAGTAAAAAGCTTGGGCTACGAGATAAAGCATTGCTGGAAACTTTTTATGCCTGCGGACTTCGTGTCTCCGAGCTGATCGATCTCAAAATATCCGATCTGTTCTTAAACGAAGAGATGATAAGAGTTTTCGGGAAAGGTTCGAAAGAAAGGTTTGTACCGATTGGTTCTTCTGCTATCAGCTGGATTAGTGAGTATCTGAAAAACAGCAGACCACTGCTTGAGAAAAAAGCAAAGAGTCAGCACGTTTTATTTTTGAACAGCAGAGGAACAAAGCTGTCCCGAATGGGCGTGTGGAAAATTGTTGACAGCAACGCAAAGCTTGCAGGAATAAAAAAAGAAGTTCATCCGCATACATTCCGACATTCATTTGCAACCCATTTGCTTGAAGGCGGTGCAGATCTCCGTGCTGTGCAGGAAATGCTTGGCCACGTGGATATTTCTACAACGCAGATTTACACACATATTGACAGAGACTATATAAAACAGATTCACAGGGATTTTCATCCGAGAGGTTGATAGTATCACAATTATTTTTATGAATCTTAAAATTGGAACTAACTGCTGAATGACATCTTTCCTTCTTAAAATATTATCAATAATATTCTTTATCCTGGTGATTACTTTCTGTAATAAACCGGATAAAAATGATAAGCAACTCGGGGTAAAAGACAATGATACCGTATCAACAAAACAAGAGAATAGTTTTCTGTTCTTAACTGAATGGTTTGATAAGGTTGGTGTTTACAAATACGATATCGCCAAGAAAAAATATTCAACTGTGTGGTGGCATCCGAGAGAAAATATTGTTATGCTTGTTTATAAACCGGGAAGTAATCCAGCATATTTTTTAACTTCTGAAAAAATAGGGATTAGAGCAAATTTCCCTTTTTTCAACAGACTTAAACTGTTCATTATATCTCAGGATTTGTCGGAAACAAAGCAGATAGACAATCTCGGCAGCGGACTGCAATTCACAGCTCGCTGGAATGAAGATGAAAACCTGGAAGTGATGTACACTTCTATTGATAAAACAATTGCATCTTATGTTAATCAATACACAAAAGTTTATGATCATTATGGAAAATTGGTTGACAGTGAAGTAAAAACTTTTGATATTGAGAAAAGCGGTTTTCCTCAATTGATTCCGCCCCAAAATTCTACAGTCTCTACTTCAGGAAAATTTGGAGTTTCATTCAAAAGTGATTCGGTGTTTCTAAAAATAGCAGGCAGCGATAGACTAGAGTTTATCGCGGCTATAAAGCACAGTTTGAATAAGCTCAAATGGAGTGACAATGAAGAATATCTTTTTCTATCAGCTTTAAATCTGGATAACGAAACGATCAAAACAAAAAATCCTGAAACTTCTGAATTATTTATTTATTCTTTGACTGCAGATTCACTTGTTGATACATTTGATGGAGCAGGTCTGAAAAACTTTTTAATCCTAAATGATCTATTAATTTTTGATGACGGATTTGATAATAATTCCAGAATCAATATTTACGACCTAAAGCTGCAGAAAATTGTGGGTGTAGTTAAACCAAGAGAGGGATGCGGTTTGATAGCTATGCCAATTCTTCCGGCCAGATAATTATGATTTTATCTTCAATATTTTTTCAAGTCTTTTTGTAAGCGGAAAAAGAAAGATTAATATTTTTCTGATCCAATCCGGATTTTGCTGATCAAGCTTAGCATCAAAATTCCAATTACTCAATTTTATTCTTTCTTTCATTACTTCGGGGTGAGTGTCTTCAAACTTTTTAAGATTTCCAAAATCATCAAACTTCAATAACGAATCAGATGTTTGAAGTATTTTATCATCGGTGTAATAAAGCTTATGGAAATCAATCCTTTTCAGCATCATTGTATCCGGCGGTTTAACCCAGCCATAGTGATAAATTTCAGCATCTATGTCGATTGGTTTTACAGGTGAAGTATTTGCGTGTCTGAAACTCATCGCATCACCCCAGGAAATAATTCCTCTGTTCAACTTAATAACTCTTATTTCTTTTATATACCAATTTCTGTAGTTATCCTGGTAATAATCATAGCTGCCGTAAAAGTGTCTGTATTTAAACCGTAATGCTTCAACTGAGCTACGGTTCAGATTGTTTCGCATAGCATCAATTACAGTGTCAAGATATTTTTCGTGCAGCACTTCGTCCGCCTGAATGTAAACTCCCCAATCACCCGTACATTTTTTAAGTGCAGCATTTGTTTCAACGGACAATAACTTTCCCCCTTCACGCAAAGTCATATCCCAGGTTCTTCGGATGATTTTGATTTTATCACTCTCAATGGATTTGACTGCTTCATAAGTTTTATCTTCTGAGTCGCCGACGTTTACAATCAGCTCATCACATAAGGGGAGTATACTTAGAATTGCTTCACGGAATGGATAAAAATACTTAATGCCGTTTCTTATTATTGTGAAACCGCTTACTTTCATTTCTCGTCAAATTTAAACTGCATATTATAAAGTTTGTGATACAGCCCGAGCTTACTTAAAAGAACTTCGTGTGTTCCTTCTTCTACAATTTCACCATCGCTGAGCACAATTATTTTATTTGCCCGCTGGACAGTAGATAGCCTATGTGCAATAACGATTGAGGTTCTACCTGTCATCAATCTTTCGATTGCTTGCTGAACAAGCACTTCAGATTCTGTATCAAGCGATGATGTCGCTTCATCCAAAATTAATATGGGAGGATTTTTTAACAATGCCCGTGCAATAGATAGACGCTGTCTTTCACCCCCGGAAAGTTTTGTCCCTCGGTCACCAATTACAGTTTCATAACCTTCCTTTAAGTCTTTA
>CAZLJI010000075.1:0-8052 GCA_964559565.1 uncultured Ignavibacteriaceae bacterium
AAAAGAAAGAAGAAGAAAGATTAAGAAGAGAAAGAGAAGAAGCACGATTGCGTGAAGCAGAATTAAAAGCGAAAAATATTGAGCAGGAAAAAGAAATCGAGAAGCAAAAAATAAGAAACAGGATCGCACAGGATCTTCACGATGAAATTGGAAGCAACTTGAGCAGTATTTCCCTAATGAGCGAGCTGATTCAGAATGATGTAAAGATAAATCAAGAAGTATCTGAAAAAATAAAGCGTATTCACAAAGTAGCTAAAGGATCAACACAGGCAATGCGTGATATTGTTTGGCTGACAAATCCAGCTTCAGATAGCCTGAAAGATTTAATTGCTAAAATGAAAGAAGTAGCAGATAATACACTCGGGAAGTTCAATCTGAAATTTGATTATTCGAAGGATGTATCTGAAATCAATCTTCTTCCTGAAACAAAAAGAAATATTTTCTTCATCTACAAAGAGGCTTTAAATAATATTATAAAACACGCCGAAGCAAAAAGTGTAGAAATTAATTTTCAAATTGAAGATAGCACAATCTTCCTCTCAATTAAAGATGACGGGAAAGGATTCAACTCTGCAATTAGCGGATCTGGAAATGGTTTGAAGAATATCAGGTCACGGGCAAAGGAAATAAACGCAGAATTAAAATTTGAGAGCTCACCAGGCAAAGGAACACATCTGGAATTAATTACTAATATCACGCAAATGCGTGATTGAACACCTAATCAACGATCATTATTTTCAAAACACGATTATTATAGAAATTTATAAAATGAAATCATCAACCGATGTAATTATTATAGAAGATAATGAGCTATTAAGGGATTCGCTCAAGGAGGCTATCAACAAGAGCAGTTCAATCCGATGCGAAAGCATTTTCAGTTCAGGTGAGGCTGCTCTTGATATTATTGAAAAAGAAGAATTGGTTCCTGATATAATTCTGCTTGATATTGGTCTCCCGGGAATTAACGGCATTGAGATGATACCTGAGCTAAGAAAACTCACTCCTTCCTCAAAAATAATTATTATCACCATTCACGATGATGACGAAAATGTATTCAATGCAATATGTGCCGGTGCTTCGGGTTATTTACTGAAAGACTTGTCGGCAGATAGAATTGTAACCTCCATAGACGAAGTGATGAACGGCGGTGCGCCGATGAATTCGCATATCGCTAAAAAAGTGTTGAGTATGTTTAGAGACCAGAATGTAAAATCCAATGGCTACAGTCTGTCCGAAAGAGAAAGAGAAATATTAAGCTTGCTGGTTGAAGGCTTAAGCAAAAAACAGATTGCAGATAAAATATTTCTCAGTCACCACACAGTTGATTCACACATCCGTAACATATACGCAAAGCTGGAAGTCCATTCGCGCAGCAGCGCAATCTCCAAAGCAATAAGGGAAAAACTTCTCTTAAAGAATAAGATTTAAATCAAAAGAAAAATAACTCTGGGACAGATGAAATCTTTTACCAGGAAATAAAACTCCCTCATTTTTTTACTTCGTTTAAATTATAACATTTAGCCAAGTGACCGCTAAAGATGTCATCTCTTTACCCGATTTTGCAAAATCACGCATTTGCGTGATGCATTGCTATCTCCGTAAAGTTATTTTTCAAAGTAAAAACAAACTCACAGCGGTATCAATGAAAAATATTTTAATCAGATTCTTTTTGTTAGCTTCGTTGGTTTCTATGCCTACAGGGTGCCTGACTGATAGTTGCGATGATGATGATTATGATATTAGTAAGCTAAGTAACCCCGAATTTGATGTTTATCCCAAAACTACCGTAGTTGGTGATACGGTTTATTGCGTTGTAATAAAGAATGGTGATGCTGAAGATATAAGCTGGAGAATTGATGAGAAACCCTATAATAGTAATGCATCAATTCAAAGTATTAGTGGTTCACAGGACGCATTCTTTATCCCGGATGTATTTGGAATTTATAATGTTACAGCAGGGTATAATAAGGGTGCGAGCAAATTATTACGTTCGGATCCTTTTACAATAAGCGTATTGAATTTGAGAGCTTTTGCCGGAGATGATATAACAGTAATGCCTGATACAACTTTATTACTTGATGGTTCTGGTTCATTTGGCGAGCAATTAAGTTACTTTTGGAATATTATCAGCACACCATTGGGAGCTATTCAGCAAATAATAAATCCAACATCAGTATTTGCTACTTATCATGTTGATTTGCCAGGCGATTATTTTGTTCAATTAAAAGTAACTGACATTTATCAAAATTCTGACTACGATACTCTTAAAATCACCGCTACAGATGTTCCAACAGGAGATATCTGGACTACATTAACAGATTATCCCGGTGAGGGAACACATGGTATAGTTGCTGTCAGTGTTGGTTCATTTGGTTATGTTGGCTTAGGTGCAACAACTACCAATGACATAAAGAAAGATTTCTGGAAATTTGATCCTGCAGGTAACGGAGGATTGGGATCCTGGACACAGTTGAGTGATTTCCCGGCAAATGATACTCGTGATTGCGCTGCGTTTGTTCTTAATAATAAAATATATGTTGGACTAGGCGGGTCGAGTAATCCTATAGAAACTTCACGGATATTTTTTGTTTATGATCCATTAGCAAATTCCTGGGATAATGGAAGCGTTGTTCCATTATTCCCTGGTGCACCAAGGCAAAACGCATCCGCCTTTGTTCTTGATGGAGAAGCCTATGTAGGTCTGGGATATCAAAATACCTGGCCCGGTCTGCTCTTCGATGATATGTATAAATACAGCACAGCAGCAACTGAGTGGGATTCACTGAATTCATTTCCCGGAGGTGCACGGTTTGCTGCAATATCTTTTGTGCTAAATAACATACCATACATTGGTTATGGCGCTCAGATCCTTCCCATGGGTTACATTGATCTTTGGTCTTATAATAAATCCGATGATACCTGGACAAGCGTTCCACCAATTCAACCACTGGCTTCGAGCGACTTTTATTATCACTCAATCGGAGTTGCAACAAGCACAAATGGTTATTTGATTGGCGGAGCTATCCAGCAGACGGATAATGGAAAACAAGTCTGGGCTTTCAACTCTTCATCCTGGACTAGAAAGACTAATTCTATTGCAGGGCTAACTTATTCTGCCGGATTCGTAATTAATGACAAAGTTTATTGCGGTGGCGGAACTAAAAAGTGGTATAGGTATGATCCCTCTTTAGATCAGTCAAACAGCAAACCTCTATTAAGCAGCACAAACAGAAAAAGTGGTCAATAATAAAAAATAAATTATGAGAAGGAGTGAAAATGAAAATGAAAATAAACTTGTGCCTAATTTTTTCGATGCTGACAGCATCTCATTTGTTTGCTCAGCAAGCAGGTGATCTTGATAACGCTTTTGGAAGTGCGGGAATATCAATCGTTGATAACAATGGTAATGACGATATTGCAAATTCTTCTGATTTAACTCGGGATGGAGAAATTGTTATGGGTGGTACCTCAGTAGATGTACCCACCAGATATATGAGTATCCTAAGACTTGGTGTTCTCGGTAATCCTGATCCGACCTTCTCAGATGATGGATGGCAAACTATCAGTATGTCAGGATTTTATGAAACCGGTTCGAAAGTTTTAATGCAGGGTACCAAACCGGTTTTGGCAGGTCACAGTGAAGATGCTGGTTTCCCACGAGATTTTGTAATGTACAGATTCTTTGGTGGAAATGGTTCGTTAGATGTAGTTTTTGGAAATAATGGAATCGTAGTAACAGATTTCTCAGGCAACAATTCTCTGGATGGTGCATATACCGGAGTGGTGGTTGGCGACAAAATTATTTTGGCAGGTGAAATATATGAGTCCGATGTATCAAGTGTTTTTGCCTTAGCTCGTTATAATCTAGGCGGTAGTTTAGATTTTTCTTTTGGTAATAACGGGCTGGTTACGACAGATTTTAGTATTAGCACACCGGATACAAGAGATATAGTTTGGGGTTTGGCAGTAGAAATGGGTGGTAAAATAATTGCTGTTGGGCAATCTTCATATAATTGGGCAATGGCCAGGTATAATCCGGATGGAAGCCTTGATAATAGTTTTGGTACAAATGGATTGGTTGTACATTCATTTGGCAATCGTCTGGATGATATCGCATTGCTTCCAGATGGTAAATACTTAGTTGCCGGGAGGGCAGGACCGCTTACTCAGGTTGCCAGATACAACAACAATGGTACAATCGATAATACATTTGGTACTTCTGGTCAAACTCAAATCCAGGGGGTCAGTCCTTCGATAATAGTATATGGGAATAAAATACTTGTAGCAACATCGCTCAATATTTCAAATTTTGATTTTGTTCTTACAAGATTGAATTATGATGGACAAATTGATAACTCTTTTGGAAACAACGGTTCGGTTGTAACTGAAGTTACTTCTCAGGATGATGTTGCGAGAGATATACATATTCAACCAGGCGGAAGAATTGTAGTCACAGGAAGCTCGGGCTATCCAGGAGATTTTGCAGCAGTCGGATACCACAACGACCCACTCCAGCCTAATGCTCCTTTCTTTATTATTGATAATTTATGGAACCAGGGATTTGTAAATTTTTCTGAGATGGGGAATCCTGCAGTAACAACAATTGAGTCTATTGTTTTTTCTGATAGCACTCTTGTTGGACCATTCAACGATTCATTTGTTGCTTCGGGTGTTGCCAGCAGATTCTATGAAATTACAGTTACTCCACAAAATGCCGGAACTAATTCTTCATATAATGCATCATTAAGACTTTATTATTCAGATTTCGATATTGAGGGAATCGATGAAAGCAAGTTGAAATTAGTCAGATACACAAACGATGGCTGGATTTATGTCGGGGGAAATGTTAACACAACGGAAAACTACGTTGAAGTCAATGGAGTAACCACAGTTGGAATATTTGCTTTTGCAGATCCTGATAGTATAACAAGTGTTGATTCTGATAGCGAAGGATTAGTAAATGAATTTAAATTGGAACAAAATTATCCCAATCCCTTCAATCCCTCCACAAAAATAAAATATACAATCCCATCTGTCATTGCGAGTGAAACGAAGCAATCTCAGCTTGTTTCTCTAAAGGTGTATGACGTTCTTGGAAACGAAGTAGCAACTCTTGTAAATGAAGAAAAAGAACGAGGTGTTTATACTGTTTCATTTGATGCTACCGGATTAGCGAGCGGGATATACTTCTATAAAATTCAAGCAGGCTCATTCGTTGAAACTAAGAAAATGATTTTGCTTCGTTAAAAACTTAATCACTGACTAATCAATATTTAAATAACAATCTGTTTTAAGGAGTAATAAATGAAAACTCAATTTTCAATTATAGCTGTTAGCTTATTTTTCTTTTGTTCTTTAACAGATGCCCAATGGGTGCAGACAGGCTTAGCAAATAATAGGATCAATAGCATTGTTGTAAGCAACAATAATCTTTTTACTGGCACTAATGGCAACGGCATTTATATTTCAACAAATAATGGTTTAAACTGGAACGCAGTTAATAGCGGTTTGACGAATACTTTTGTTCGTGCTCTTTCGGTAAATGGTACAAACCTATTTGCAGGTACATATGGCGGTGGCGTATTTCGTTCAATTGATAATGGCTCTAATTGGAATACAGCTAATAGCGGAGTAACAAATCCATATGTTCTTACTTTTTCAGTGAGTGGCACTGACATATTTGCCGGTACTGAGGCTGCTGCTGGCAATGTATTCCGATCGACCAATAACGGCACAAATTGGAGTTCAACTAATAACGGTATTCCAAGTACAATCGTTCACTCGCTTGCCTATAGTAGTACAATTATTTTTGCTGGAACCAATGGGAGCGGCATTTATACCTCAACAAATAATGGGTTAAACTGGAGTGCTGCTAATAACGGTATAACAAACACATATATTCATGCTGTTGCTTCAAATAATTCAAATCTGTTCGCCGGTTCTGAGGGAGGGTTTGTATATCTTTCAACTAACAATGGATCAAGCTGGACCGCGACCAGTGTGGGTTCTGCAGGTTCAACTTTTTATACTTTTGCTTTTAGTGGAACGAATATCTTTGCGGGAGCTGTCGGTGGCGGTGTGTTTCTTTCGACAGACAGTGGATTAAGCTGGAATACAATTAATACTGGATTAACGGATACAGATGTTCTTTCTCTTACAATAAAAGGTGATACTGTTTTTGCGGGCACATTTAGCAGCGGCGTATGGAAGCGTCCATTATCGGAAATTGTTCCTGTTGAATTATTTTCGTTTAAAGCAAACGTAAGTGGGAATAACGTTAATTTAAATTGGACCACAGCAACCGAAGTTAACAACTCAGGGTTTCAAATCGAAAGAAGCGAGAAACTAGAAGAAGGAAATTTGCATTGGGAAAAGATTGGGTTTGTTCCTGGATTTGGGACTACTACAGAGTCAAAGAGTTATTCTTTTACAGACCAGAATCTTCCCTCTGGAAAATATCAATACAGATTAAATCAAATTGATTTTGACGGAACATTTGAATACTCAAATACGATTGAAGTTGATATCCTCTCTCCAATTGAATTTTCTCTTGAACAGAATTACCCCAACCCATTTAATCCATCAACAAAGATACGCTTTACGATTCCAGAGAGTGGTAATGTAAGCTTAAAGATATTCAATTTATTAGGAAGTGAAGTTGCAACACTTATTAATGAAGAACAGCAGGCAGGTAATTATGAAGTTGAATTCAATGCAGCCGCACTTGCCAGTGGAATTTATTTCTATCGTTTGCAGGCAGGTTCATTTGTTGAAACAAAGAAGATGCTTTTGATAAAATAAAATTTTGCTCTCTCTCCTTAAAAGAGAAGGAAAACAAGAGAGCACAGTAAGACTGTTTTCCTTCTCTACGATAATAGACATTTCTTACCGAATTCGTTCTTAAAAACCACGCATTTGCGTGATGCATTGCTATAACTATGAACCTATTTTTCCAAGTAAAAACAAATTCACAGGAGAAATATTGAAAACCCTATTAATAGTTTGCGCTATCATTGGAATAACCAATGGAATTTTTTCACAACCATTAAATGGTTCTTATACAGTCGGTGGAAACTCACCGGACTATCTTACTCTTCAGGATGCGTCAAATGCATTAAATGTAAGCGGGATATCAGGTCCCGTATTTTTTAACATTCGTCCGGGGATTTATATGGAGAACGGAGGGAATAATACCGTTCTTATTCTAGATGACGTTGTTGCTGGTCTTTCCGAAACAAATCGTGTTACATTCCAGCCGGATGATGCGGCTGGTGGTAATGTAGATAACGTAATTCTACAGATGCACATAACAGATCCAAATACCGCAGATCAGGATCTTGTTCAGGTTGAGCTGGATTTTATTTCTTTCAGGAATCTGACGTTTCAAGAAAGTGATACTTCGCTGCATAGATCTGGCAGTACTTTCGTACGGGTTCGTAATTCTTCGACTAACCTTAATGTTGATGGGCTTTTGTTGGAGGGATGCGACTTCAACGGGTCAGCTCCTTATGGGACAGAATTTGGTATTCAATTCTCCTCACAACCCCCGGAAGATCTAACTATCCAGAGAAATACTTTTTCACGTCTTCTTTATGGAATATATAATGGAGCAGGAATTACGCAGGGAATCTTAACTATTGAAGACAATAAATTTCTCGCTGGATGGCGTTCAATGAGTGGATCCGGAAATGCACTTGGAGCTTCGATTCAAGTAACCGGAGAGCATCTGATTATAAAAAGGAACCTAATAGATTTTGATGGAAGTTTTAATAGCGGATACTTAAGTATTTATGTAGATATACCTATTGGTACGGAGTCAATAGTAATTGAACAAAATACTCTTCGTGGAAGTGTTCAAAATGGAATTTATTTGTGGGGCTTCATTGGTGGATTCTGCGATTCAGTTGTCATTGCAAATAATATGATCAATATAAATGGATCAATAGGTTTAAGTGTTGCGCAATCAAATGGAAATGTAAAAATTCTATTTAATACAATTCAGATAAGCGGAGCCGGATTGGAAAGTCTTAGGCTGCATTCCCCAAATAGTAT
>CAZLJI010000075.1:8062-8953 GCA_964559565.1 uncultured Ignavibacteriaceae bacterium
GGTAAAGTTACGGGTGGAGGCGGTTATAATGTCTGCTATCATCAGGGAAATGTGCAATCACCAAACCTGCTATCTGATTATAACGTAATCTACATGCCCGGATCAACGGCATTAGTAGTTCGAGATGGTGTTCCGTATCCCACACTCAGTGCTTATCAAAACGCAACTGGTCTGGATACGAACTCAATTTCAAAGGATATAGAATTCATTGACAGCACTAATCTTCATATTTCTGATTGCCAGGCACAGGATCATGATTTAAAAGGAATACCAGTTTCAGAAATTCTGGTGGATATTGATGAAGAAATCCGTTCAGCAACTACTCCGATGATTGGTGCTGATGAAAATAGTTTCACCGGATTCCAAATGTTCTCGGACCCTTACAGAGCAGCGATAACTGGTACGGCATTTTCAATTGCTGTAGATAACTTTGATAATCTTTTATATGATGGATTAGCAGTACCGGACTATGATAACCGGCAAGTACTGCTTTATCATAATTTACCACCCAGGTCATTTGAACTTGATAATGCACTACCAACAATTTTCAAACCAGTTGTGGTAAAGTTTTATGATCTCGACGAAGATAATAATCTTGATTTAATTGTCGGTGGCGACACAAGCGCTGTCTCTGTATTCTGGGGAGACGGTGCTGGTGGATTCAGTACTCCTGTGACAGTCGGAACATTCGGGCGTGTGCAATCACTCGAACCCGGACCGACACTGACAGGAGATATTAAAAGAACAATAGCAATTACCCAAGATAATGGTTTTGCTTCAGTGGAGAGTACCCTTGGTTATCTGATGCATCTTGGGAACCGAAATCTTTGTCATGATGTTCAATGGTTTCAAACAAATATCAATCCTCCCATCTTCAGTTTTCCTGATACG
>CAZLJI010000076.1:0-8876 GCA_964559565.1 uncultured Ignavibacteriaceae bacterium
TTGATTATTTTCTTTTTGAGCCGCTTCATAAAGCTTCAAGCTGTATCTTTTTGCAAAGCTGATTAGAGCATCGGCTGCGATATCCATTGCATTTAGTTCTTCTCTTTTTACGAGTGCCTGCTGATTTTTATAAAAATCAAGCGAATCTATTGATGCTTTTATCTTCTCTTTAAAATCTTTCATTCCCAATCTGTAAATCTTATCATCGAGCACAGTATGACCGGGTGCACGCTGTTCCATAAATTCAGTAAACACTCCGGCTGAGTAAGCTTCTTGCCATTGCTCATCCATTTCATTTAATATTCTATCTCTCATCGATCTTCCGTTCCAAAAAGGTATTACCTCTTCGAACTGATATTTTTTCGTTTCCTCATCAACTTTAAAAGAAATCTTTTCACGGTTGTTGAGGATGTCAAAATCTTCAAGGCTATGTGTACAAAGTTCAGGATAAGTTGGAGTTGCTTTTGGCGATGGTCCTCTTTCACCGACAATTAATTCATCTTCCCCTAAATAAAGTTCTTTATGCTCAAGAATATATTTAAATGCTTTGGCTCTTGCCACTGGCACCGAACTCCGGTCAGCTAAACCACCGAAATAAAATTCAGTTAATAATCGTGCTCTTTCAATTGATATAGTTTCTTCAGCGTTTAAACTTTGTTCACGGAGTTTCATTATTCTTTCGTTCATACTCAACCACCAATTTTAACTTTATATTTTGATTCACTAAAAAAATCCCGAATATTCTCCAGGTTTTTTCTTTCAGGTGATACCGTATCACCCATTTTATTTTCTCTTCCATACTTGATGTATTTACCTTCACCTGCGCGATGATAGGGAAGGAGATTAACTTCAATAACACTATTCAGATAGGAGATAAAGCCGCGAATAGCAAAAAGATTTTCGTTTGTATCTGTAATTTCAGGTACGATAGGAATGCGTATTATTATTTTCTTACCAAGCTGATCCAGTTCAATTAAGTTCTTCAGGATAATTTGATTTGAAACGCCGGTGTACTTTTCGTGAACATCATCGTTCATCAATTTAAGATCGAACAGAAAAAGATCGGCATAGCTACTTACTCTATCAATTACTCCTTCTGATGTATAACCACTTGTATCTACTGCTGAATGAATTCCGAGAGCATTGCATTCTTTAAGAGACTCAATTAAAAATTCCGGCTGCATCATAGGTTCGCCACCTGAAAATGTTACACCGCCTGATGATTCTTCATAGAAGACTCTGTCTTTGCTAATTTCATTCATCAATTCATCAACAGAAATTTCTTTTCCGATTTCATCTTTATTCATTTTGAAAGATTGGTCGAATCCGCGTCTCAAATTACAGCCATCAAATTTTTCAGGAAGTATTTTGTGGCTTTCAGGATTGTGGCACCACCAGCATTGAAGAGGACAGCCCTTAAAGAAAACGGTCGTACGTATTCCAGGACCATCGTGAATGGCAAATCGTTGGATATTGAAAATTATTCCGTGAGTTGAATCAGTCATTACTTAAGTAAAAAATATTGAAAATTCCTTCAGCTAAAATAGTTAAAAATGAAATTCTGTGGAGATTAGGTTAATTGGTTTATCAGCTTGATTTTTTAAGATAAAAAAAGACGCACCTAAATGCGTCTTATAAAAACTAAATTGAATTCAAATAATTAAAATGCGTAGTACAATCCTCCGCCAACATTTATTTGAACAATTGATGTTCCTGCAGATACACCGTATCCTGATCCACCAGAGCCAGCGTAAAAGGTTCCGCCAGACCATTGAATTGGGAATAAGCCCTGCGACTGTATCTTTAAACCGATTGTTTTACTTAACATAAATTTGAGACCAAGAGTTAAACCAAATGCAAATCTCCATGCTGGTTCTAAATCATTCTGTGGAGCTATTCCAGCAGCACCAATTGAAAAGCCAAAATAACCTGAGCCAGTTCTGCTAAATTGTTTCAGATAATATCCTGTCCCTAAGATATAATGAACATCTGCATCAAACGTCTGATCTTGAAATCCAGAAGTGTATGGATCAAATGTGACACTGGTTGGTTGGTAAATATATTGTATTTCTGCAAACGTTTCGCGACTGGAATAAATTCCGATAGCTGCACTGTAGCACATCGCATCCTTGATATCCATATCTCCACTAACATTTGAATTTCCGTTATTAGAATAGTTATACACTTCAAAATCACCTAGCATTTGATATCCGGCGAAAATAGAAAATTCACCTTTTTTTTGAGCAAAGGATTCATCACTCATTTGTGCAACGAACAAGCCAGTTATGATAAAAAGAGATAAAAAGTAATTCAATATTTTCACTTTAATTTTCCTTCTGATTTTTGGATATAAATTTATATGAATTATGAATAGTACACCCGTAGGGATTCGAACCCCAAACCTTCTGATCCGTAGTCAGATGCTCTATCCAATTGAGCTACGGGTGCATTGAAATAATAATAAACTAAAAACCTTCTGATCTCCCGACTTTGTCGGGATAAACTCCGTCAGATGCTCTATCCAACTTGTCTCGTCGAAGCGAAGTGTAGACGGATTGAGCTACAGGTGCATGATCAATTACAAATGAATAAAGAACAATTAACAACTCATAATTACGGTGCAAATATAATCTAAAATTCTAGAATTTTAAGATACATTTTATGGTTGGATTCTCCATTCCATCCAGACTTACACTTAAAAATTTAACAGGACCGCTGCAAGCAACAAATGCATCATTCTAATAAAGATAGTTGGCATCTTCTCAAATTTGTAAACTTAAGATGTCTTTGATTGCGAATAATCAGTACAGAAATCAATTTTCACTGGCATATAACTTGGATTCGAAAAAATTCAGGCAAGAGTGTAAAGTGTTCATCAATAATTTTGAGTTGTTATTATCCAAAGATGCAATGGAATCTTTGAAATTTTTCAGTCCGGAGATGAACCACTCTTGCCGACGATTATCCTCTCGTCTATATTCAAATCCTGCCAATAGATTATCCAACTTAAACTGAATATTTACAGTCATAACAATCCTCAAATATTTTTCATATTTTTGAATCAAAGGCTTACCGGCATTTAGTCGATATAGACATCAATACACTAATTAAGAGGATGATAGATGTTTAAAGGAACTGGGACTGCGCTAATAACTCCATTCAAAGCAGATCAATCCGTTGATTATGATGCTCTGAGGAGAATTGTCAGACAACAGCTCGATGGAGGTGTGGATGCATTAGTTGTTATCGGAACAACTGGTGAATCACCTGTCATCGAATTTGATGAAAGAGAAAAAATAATTTCTCTTGTTGTAGAAGAGGTGGGAGGACAGGTTCCGGTAATTGTTGGTACTGGTACAAACAATCCAAAGAAAATCATCGAGAATAACAAACAAGCAGAGAATCTAAAAGCAGATGGATTGTTAATAGTAAACCCATACTACAATAAAGGCAGTCAGGATAGTCTTGTTGAACATTATAAATTTATTTCAGAGAAAACAAAACTTCCAATAATTCTTTACAATGTTCCTTCACGAACCGCAATGAATATTCTTCCTGAAACAGCAGTTAGAATTCATAAAGAATGTAAAAATATTGTAGCAATCAAAGAAGCAAGCGGAAACATATCTCAAATAGCTCATTTAATTTCAATCAAACCAAAATCGCTTTCTGTAATATCAGGGAATGATGATCAAACACTTGCAATTATGGCTTCAGGTGGTGATGGAGTAATATCCGTATTTTCAAATCCATATCCTGCTGAGATGAAATCGATTACAGATGCAGTATTGAATAACAAATTGAAATTAGCGCAAGAATTAAATAATAAATATTTATCTATGATGAATGCATTGTTTGTTGAAACAAGTCCAGCGCCAGTTAAATATGTAATGAGTAAACTTGGATTGTGTGAGAATGTTCTACGACTTCCACTTGTAAAAGCGACAGGCAAAGCCGAAGAATTGCTTGATAAAGAAATGAAAAAAATGTGAGCAATATTTTAAGGAGATTAATATGAAGTATGGTTTAGTTGGTGCTTCAGGAAAATTGGGGAAAGTAGTTATAAGTGTATTTGCTGAGCATAACCATGAACTTGTCTTTTCATTTGACATTCAGGGTGAATGGAAGCAAAGTGATCCTGAAATTTTAATTGACTGCTCACTTCCTGAAGCATTTGATAAAATGATGACATTTGCAAAAGAATTTAATGTTCCATTGATTATTGCAACTACAGGTTTATCGAATGAAAATATCAGTCATTTGAAAAAATTTGCTGAAAGGAAACCCATTGTTCAAAGTTATAATTTTTCTGAAGGTATACAGATATTGCTCGAATTGACGCGAGTAGCAAATAGTAAATTACCTGCCTGGGATGTCGAGATTTCCGAAACTCATCACAGATTTAAAAAAGATAAACCATCTGGTACAGCAAAAATGATTCAGAATATTTTTGGAGATAGGGAAATTAATACAACCTCTCATAGATTGGGAAATGTAACCGGTGATCATACTGTTAGTTTTGCTGGACTTGGAGAGGTAATCTCAATTCAGCATCGCGCATTATCAAGAAGAACTTTTGCTGAGGGAATTTTGAAATCCGCTGAGTTTACTATGAAGAAGGAAAAAGGATTTTATTCATTTGCGGATGTAGTTTTTGAAAATAAATAAATAGAACACTGATTCTTATAATTGTTTATGATCTATGCTGATAATTAATCAGCGTTATCTGCGTTCTATTTGTAGTCAATTTATTATCAATCGGGATTAAGATGGATTCATACGAAATAATAAAAACAATAGCTGAGGCTAAGAAAAAAACTCCTGCAAAGATTTATTTGCAAGGTGATTTAGGCAAGATAAATTTTAGTGAGCTTGATTTTTACGGTTCATCTGTCTCAGGAATACTTTTCTGCGAGTATTCTGACTTTGAAAAATTCTATGAGAGTAATAAGCAATTCATCAAAAAGTATAAAATTGAAGTTGACAGAAGAAATTCAGCAATACCAATGGCTGACCTGACAAAGTACAATTGCAGAATTGAGCCTGGTGCCATTATCAGAGATATGGTTGAGATAGGTGATCACTGTGTAATTATGATGGGTGCTGTTTTGAATATTGGAGCTGTGATAGGTGAAAGAACTATGATTGATATGAATGTTGTAGTTGGAGGAAGGGCAATAGTTGGAAAGAATTGTCATATCGGTGCTGGGACTGTTTTGGCTGGAGTAATTGAGCCGCCAAGCGCTGATCCTGTAATTGTTGAAGATGATGTTCTAATCGGCGCAAATGCTGTTGTGCTTGAAGGAGTAAAAGTTGGCAAAGGAGCTGTTGTTGATGCTGGATCCATTGTTGTAAAAGATGTTGAACCTAACTCTGTGGTCGCTGGTGTTCCAGCAAAGTTACTAAAAAAAGTTGATGATAAAACAAAAGCTAAAACTCAGTTAATGGAAGAGTTGAGAAATCTTTAGATGGTTGATGGAAGATGTATGATGGAAATTTTTTACTCGTAGTATGAAATTAATCGTTCAAAAATATGGCGGAAGCAGTGTCGCTGACGTTGACAAGCTGAAAAAAATTGCTTCAATGATAGCTGCTGTTAAAAATCAGGGGATTGATGTAGTTGTGGTTGTCTCAGCAATGGGAAAAACCACAAATCAGCTTATTGAAATGGCAAAATCAATCTCGCCCGATCCACCGAGAAGAGAAATAGATATGCTTCTCAGCACAGGCGAAAGAACTTCTATGGCTTTGCTTTGTATCGCACTTCACGAGGAAGGAATTGAATCAATTTCGTTAACCGGTTCTCAAGCTGGAATAATTACTAATGACCGTCATAATGATGCGAGTGTTATTGAAGTAAGACCAGTTAGAGTTTTTGATGAGCTTGATAAAGGCAAAGTGGTTGTTATAGGTGGATTCCAGGGAGTTAGTTATAAAAGAGATATAACAACTTTGGGAAGAGGAGGTTCAGATACCTCAGCGGTCGCATTAGCTGCAGCATTAAATGCTGAAAGATGTGAAATCTATTCAGATGTTGATGGTGTTTACACAACCGACCCAAATGTTGTTAAAGCTGCAAAACACCTTCCGGAAATTTCGTATCAGCAAATTCAGGAGATGGCAGAAGCCGGAGCAAAAGTTTTAAATGCACAAGCTGTTCAATTTGCTAAGGAAGCCAAAATTACTTTGTTTGCACGAAATACTTTTAATCCTGGTAAAGAAACTATTATTAAGGATGTTTCTAAAAAGGAATTGTCCGGTGTTTTGGCTGTGGTTTATGAAAAGGAAATTGTCCGTGTGTTCATACACGATGCAGCAAAAATAAATTGGGTTTTAGAGTACCTAGAAGGACAACAAATTCCAATCAAAGAATTTCAAGTTTCAGGAATTGCAGGGGACAAAGGTTATAAATGTTCATTCATAATTTCAACAAGCAGTCTTTACAACTGGGAAAAAATTAAAGAAGCTCTTGAAGAAAAATTAAGAGATGGTATTTATGTAAACGAAAGTCTGGCTGCTCTCTCAATAATTGGTGAAGGTTTCAACAGAAATAATGATGCTTTGAATAATACGATGAAGCTCCTCGATAAGCACGGAATAAATTATTACGGAGTGAATACTACCTCTTTCAGAATTTCTCTCCTTGTAGAAAAATATTTATTAGATGAGGCTGTTAATATCTGCCACGAGTATTGGATTAAGTAGATTTAGTTTGAATAACAATTTAATGGGTGGTTAATATTAGAAATCAACCAGTAGAATTCTTTCTCACGAAAATTTTATCCTGATTAAGTTACAATGAAGTTTCTTAATAGAAATCGATATTAAGTTTTATGTATGAAATAGTTATAATATTTCTGCTTATCCTGATAAATGGACTATTGGCAATGAGTGAAATTGCGTTCGTCTCCTCTAAAAAATTTAAGTTGGAAGATAAGGCCAAAAAGGGAAGCGAAGCTGCAAAAAAAGCATTGGAACTGCTTCGTGAACCGGAAAAATTTTTATCAGCAGTTCAAATAGGAATCACTCTCGTGGGTATTCTAGCAGGTGCATTTGGCGGCTATGCAATGGCAGAAGATTTAACGCCATATTTAAATCAAATCGATTTTTTAAAACCATACTCTCTTGAAATCTCATTTGCTATAATTGTTTCAGTAATAACATATTTATCCTTAGTTATTGGTGAACTTGTCCCCAAAAGCATTGCACTAAAAGATCCTGAGAAGATTACTTTGCTTATGGCAGGACTTATGCATTTTATTTCAAAAGCGTTTGCTCCTTTTGTCTGGTTTCTTAGTATTTCAACAAAATTCATAATAGTTTTTTTTCGCATAAAAAAAAGTGAAGAACCTCCAATTTCCGAAGACGAGTTAAAGTCTTTATTAGATTTTGGAACTGTGCACGGTACTTTTGAAAAAGAAGAGTCTGAAATGATTAAGAAAATATTCAGTTTTAATGATAAAAGGGTATCTGAAATTTTAATTCCAAGAACTGAAATTGAATGGATTGACTCAACGTTTTCAAATCAGGAAGTATTCCAGTTTATTTCTACACACCAATACTCAAAATATGTTGTCTGTGAAAGAAACCTTGATAACTTAATTGGAATTCTTGACTCGAAAGAATTTTTACTTAAATACCATCTAAATACTTCCTTTGAATTAAGATCGATCTTAACTGAACCATTAATAGTCCCTTATTCTATTTATTCTATTGAATTATTTGAGAAGTTTCGAATTAACAAAACAAATATTGCTTTAATTGTAGATGAACATGGTGGAACGGAAGGGCTTATTACATTACATGATTTAATTGAAAATATAGTTGGTGATATACCTGAAAAATTTGAAACACCAGAGCAAGAAATAGTAAGAAGAGCGGATGGTTCCTATTTGATTGATGGCTCGACAGACATTAGAAAAGCAGCAGAATTATTATCGTTAGAATTCAGTGTTAAAGATTACACGACTCTTGGGGGATTTTTTATGGAAAGACTTGGTAAAATTCCAAAAGAAGGAGATATCATAAGATATAGTTCATACAAATTTGAAATTGTTGATATGGATGGTAATAGAGTTGATAAAGTTCTTGTAGAGAAATCTGAATAAACTGCACTTTGAAATGATCGATTAACAATCAGAAAAAAAATCAATAATTAATTGGTTAGTTTTTAAATCAAATTAGTTTCCCAGCTGGTAAAAAAACATTTGGAAGCATGTGACTCTGGAACCAAGTTCATTAAGTACGAACCTAAACTTTAGTTAATCATATAACCCTTCCTATTAAACTATTTACACTTTAATATTGTTTAAAGTTTTGTATAATTAAATAAAATTTAATGGAGTTATGCACCTGATTAAACCTAACAAAATATTCGTTCTAATAATTTTAATCTCTCTTAATATTTATTCCCAGCAGAGACAGGGTAATTTCCCTGGCGGCAGTATTTCGGGAAAAGTAATAGACTCTTCTACAAAACATACAATTGAATACGCTAATGTTGTTGTATTTTCACAAAAGGACTCTTCGATGATATCAGGTGGAGTAACTAACAGTGACGGTTTATTCAATCTGTCTATTGACAGACCAGGCAAATTCAGAGTTGAAGTACGATTTATTGGATATGATACAGAAGTAATTGAAACTGCCATAGGGCAAGGAAATTTTAGTATCGATTTGGGTGAAGTTCCGATTCATCCTACTGCATTGCTTTTAGAAAATATTGTAGTGGAAGGTAATAGATCGCCAGTTACTTATGAGATAGATAAGAAGGTAATTAGTCCAGATCAGATGCAGACAGTTATTTCAGGAAATGCTGCTGATGTTCTTTCAAATGTTCCTTCAGTTCAGGTTGATGTTGAAGGAAATGTAAGTTT
>CAZLJI010000077.1:0-8792 GCA_964559565.1 uncultured Ignavibacteriaceae bacterium
ATGTCATTGCGAGCGAAGCGAAGCAAACCCTACTTGTGACCTTAAAAATCTATGATGTTCTCGGTAATGAAATTGCAGCTTTAGTGAATGAGGAAAAACCTGCTGGAAGTTATGAAGTTGAGTTTAATGCCGCAGGATTATCCAGCGGAGTTTATTTCTATCAACTTAAAGCAGTAGATCCTGAAACAAGTTCAGAACAAGGTTTCGTTGAGACGAAGAAGCTTATCCTGATGAAGTAAATTACCAGCAAAATAATTTCAACTTAACCCTGTTAAAGAAATATTAACAGGGTTTTTAATTGTCTTTGTCAAACTTTACCCCACTTGTTTTTTATAAAAAATAATTTGATTTTAAAGCAGATAATATATCAGCTACTTAAGGAAGGGTCTGTAGCCCCAACTACGCTATCCCCAAAAATTTCCTGAATCATTAATATTTAACTGGCCGCACTGCTTTTTTAAAAATAAGCAATGCATTTAAAACTTAAAGTTTTTTATTGATTTTATTAATCACTAATTAATTTATTCACAAAATTCGAGATGTTTTATGAAAATAAATTTCTTCAATTTTCTTTTGGGTACTCTATTGTTTACTTTTTCCAGCAATGCTCAAATAACTGTTACCAGTTCGAGTATCGCACCGGTTGGAACAAATTGGATTTACCACGCTGATGCTGGCCTTTCACCAGTTACAATTCCACCTGGTGGAGCGAATCAAGTCTGGAATGAACCGGTTCATAGCTTTGGTTATAATTTTCCATCAAGCTTTGAAAACCCGGCAAACACTCCTTACGCTTCAGAATTCCCAACAGCAACACATTGTGTATCAACAGCAGGAAATTATGCCTACATGCAGCTTGCCAATAATGAATTCCGCCAGCTGGGTGTTGGAGGAACTGCTTTACTACACTATGATCCAACTTCGTTGATTATGCCAATTCCTCTAACTTATCCGCATAGCCCATGGACAAGAGTTTTTGAATATGATTTTCAGGTAATTCCCGGATATGTATCAACAATACATGATAGTTCGATTATTACGCTTGATGGCTGGGGTACGCTTACCACACAATATGGAACTTTCCAGGTTTTAAGAACTCAAGAGCGTCATTGGATTAAAGAATATCTGAATGGTGTACTGTCTGCCAACAAACAAAGTGTGAGTTATGCCTGGTTTAATGAAAATGGAATTACCATTTTAAGTTATACAAATCCGAGTGATTCAGTAAACTTTACAACCGCATCAATTATTGAAGCGGAACTAACACCAACATCTGTTGAGCAAATAAATGATTTTGAACCAGATAATTTTCAGCTTGAGCAAAATTATCCGAATCCGTTCAACCCAACAACAATAATTCGATATTCAATTCCCGAATCCAGTTTTGCGACAATTAAAGTTTATGATATGCTTGGTAATGAAGTTGAAACTTTAGTAAATGAAGAACATCCAGCCGGAAATTATGAAGTTGATTTCAATGCGGAAGGATTATCAAGTGGATTGTACTTTTATAAATTACAGACGGATAATTTTGTTGGGACTAAAAAGATGTTACTGTTGAAATAAAAATAATTAAAATAAAAACTAAAAAACCTCGTTAATAACTTTAACGAGGTTTTTTGTTTGCTTCTAACATAATTATTGTATTTGCTATTGAATAAATAATAGGCGATGTTCCAAGTGAAAGTTAAATCTAAATCTTAAGGAAGGCTTTATAGCCCTAACTAAGCTATCCTCCCCCTATTCATACTTATCACTGCTCCTTAAGCTTGAAAGCTGTACTCTAGGATAATTTCTATGCCAAATATTTGAAGTTATTCATTCCTTTACGTCATTGATAGAGAGAATATTCTTTAGCAACTAATAATTATGGAGGCATAATGAAAAGAATTGTACGAGCAACAATCTGCGTATTTATTTTCTTTACAATGGCGCATGCACAAGAATATACTATTGAAGTCATTCAAGATGCTGTAGGAATTGAAGCTGCTTTCGCTACAGGTATTAATAACAATGGCGTAGTTGTGGGGACATGTTGGAAACCCAATTTCGGTCCACGGGCATTTAAATATGAGAATGGAGTAATGAATGTAATTAATTTTTCCGGCAGCACTTACTACCACCCTTTATCAATTAGTGATAATGATAATTATGTAGGAACTGTAATTCTTCCTAACGTGACAAAAGGATTCTTCAACTCTGAATTTTTACCTACTTTAGGCTCTGATGATTCTTGGGCTATGGATATTAATAACTCCGATCAAGTTTTGGGTTTTACTTCAGATTCACAAATGAATTATATCGTTATTTATAAAAACGGTCAGATAATACATTCTTATCCACTTCCCGAAGGAGATACTAAAGCAATCAATGATTCGGGTTTTGTTACAGGGACTGATTATCCTGGGGGCACATATGGTCGTGCTTACATTTACAATTATGAAGAAAACCAATTTAACTATCTCCCAGTAATCGGTGTGGAAGAAGTAGGAGCTAATGATATTAACAATTTAAACCAGATTGTCGGTTATTTCTATGATACAGATAGCACGGTCGCCGGATTTATCTGGGAGGATAATAACTACACTTTTCTGCCCACAAAGAGTGTTGCGACTGCTATTAATGATTCTGGTGTTGTTGTAGGTAGATACCGTCCTATTAACTTTCCACCTCAGCATGCTTTTGTCTATGATCATGTAAATGGTTTCAGAGATTTGAATGATCTCATTCCTGTTGGAAAGGGGTGGGAGTTGCAGGATGCTTCGGATATAAATGAACTTGGTCAGATTGTGGGTTCTGGTACTTTAAATGGATTTAGCCAATCCTATATCCTTACACCAAACAAATTAATTGTTACGAAACCAACCGCCGGAGAGTTATTTATTGCTGGCGAAGTGGACACGATAAAATGGATTGGTGGTGGTAATATTGATTCAGTTAAAATCACAGCGGTTTTAAATTGGAATACTCCAGTGCAATCTGAGATTGTTTTAGTTGAAAGTCTTCCGGGTGATGCAGATAGTTTTATATGGACCATTCCTGACACTTTGCTATCATACCAAACAAGAATAAATATAGAGAATGTTTTAAATCCTAATGAAATTTCGGCAAGTGATAAATTCAGAATTAAACCTTATGTACTCACAAGAGTTAATAGCGATTCAACTTATTATACCTATGAAAAAAACCGGGACCAATGGGGTTTTAGCAATTCTCAAGGTGATATGTGGCCGATATCTTGGTGGCAGCAATTCGCATATAATGGAGTTGATCCATTTACAAGTAGAAATTACTCACAATGGGTAGCAGATAGTGCTTTTTATTCAACAGTATCATCTATGCATCCGGATTGGATTTCGTGGGTAAATACATTTTCTGTTAATGCATGTTACTTCAGTACTTTTTTTGGTATATACCGTTCATCCGCAGTTATTGCCTGGAAATCCAAAGTCGCAAACTGGAATGGCTCTTGTTTTGGAATTGCGGTATCCAATGCATTAGCTTTTAGTCATAGAATACTATTTGGAAATAAATATCCGAACTATCCTGTGTTCATAAACCCAATCACTGTTGTTTCCAATACTGAAGTTAAAAGAGTAGTGAATGAATTATTTACTCACCAGCTTGGCAACCCCCATCAAACAATAAGGGCAACCACTGGTCTTCTCAAAACACCAAAGCAAACCTTGATCGATTTAATGGAGATGTTTAAAGGAGACAATGCTCAAATTAGAACGCTTAGCTTTCTTAATAACCCTCCTGGTTCTGGTGGTCATGCAATTTTAGCATACGGTTTGGACAAGGATCCAATTAATCAAAGTATTTTCTATGTAAAAGTGTACGATAATGCATACCCTAACTCGACTTACAGAATTACGATCGATACATCTGCAAATTTCAATAATGGAAGTTGGATGAATCCGATGTGGTTGGGGTGGGGTGGAAACAAATGGATTTACCTGAGAAATCCGACGATTGATTATCTAACAAATCCAACAATGACTAAAACAGAAACTCAACAATCACCATTTATTCTTGATGAGTCGGAACTACAGGTATTCTCTACCATATCCGCATCAATTAAAATTCACGATAATTTAGGAAATACAACTGGTTTCTACGATAATTTCATTCAATTAAATATTCCAGGTTCAATTCCTTTTGTTGTTGAAAACGGCAGTGAAACTCCACCTTACGGATATTCACTACTAACAGATACTTACTCTGTAGTTCTTGATAACTTTCTACAAGACACAGTCGAGACTTTTTTCTTCACAGGAAATAAATCATTTGTATATGAAAGAAATGGTGTGACTCAAAACCAAACTGACAGATTGTTTTTTGATGGTGGAGTTTCTGCTATAAATCCTGATGCTGAATTAAAAACAGTTGAACTTCTCAATCTCATTAACGAAACGACACAGGAAAAATTGACTGTTGTAAGATCAATTGAACTGGCACAGAATGATTCTGTTAAAATTGAAAACCCAGACAGCAACACTGTTAAACTAATTTCCTATGGAACGGCAAAAGATTATGATATTGAAATTAACTATTTAACAGAAACCGGATTTGGAAGATTTGGTGATTCTAATATTTCCCTGGAAGCAAACGCATCACACATGTTTGTCCCTAACTGGACAGATTTAACGATCTCCCAGCTTACCGTGCTTGTTGATATCGGCAACGATGGGACAATTGACGATACGCTTCATATTAATAACACTGTAAGCGTTGAAGGTCAGGGCTATTTTGGATTGCCAAAGGAATACAATCTTGCACAAAACTATCCTAATCCATTTAATCCTTTAACAAAAATTAGATTTGGAATCCCACAAGCTGGATTTGTAACGCTAAAAGTGTATGATATTCTTGGAAATGAAATTGCTACTTTAGTCAATGAAGAAAAACCAGCAGGAAGTTATGAGGTTGAGTTTGATGCAACACTATTAACATCGGGCGTTTATTTCTATAAACTTCAATCTGAATCTTTTGTTGAGACTAAAAAAATGATTTTGCTGAAGTAATTTTTTCTCTCTTAAATAAGAGAAGGGACACGAAATTTAGTTAGTTGGCATCCCTTCTCTTTTAATTTAAACACTTTCCTTAGATTAACTTTAGAATCAAAACCACGCAATCGCGTGATGTTTTAGAGTTGCTGTACACTTATTTTTCAAAGCAAAAGTAAGTAAAACCCGCAAGAACTTATAAAGTTGAGTTCAATGCTTACCTATTATCATCAGGTGTTTACTTCTACAAACTATCCGTTGTGCTAACGGTACGTCGAGACCTCGTCCTTAAGGACGAGCAGGCCGGTTCGTTCATGCAAACAAAGAAGATGATATTGTCGAATTGATAGAATCGTCTAAAGCGACCATTGCTTGACGGAAAGTCTGTTAAATAAAAACCATAATTAAAGGAGTTGTTATGAAAAGGATTCTGCCATTCGTTGTTACACTGTGTCTTTCCCTCTCAGGTTGGGCGCAAACAATTAATTCATTCAATCATACATTCGATGGCCCAGTACGATGTATGGCAATATCAGGAAATACAATGTATGTTGGCGGCGGAGCCCATATAGTTGACAGTATAAGTCACTACAATATTGCTGCTTTCGATCTTACAACACATGCTTTGTTAAGTTTTAATGCCTGGTTCAATGATTATGTTGATTGCATTGCAGTTTCATCAACCGGGGATACCATCTTTGTGGGCGGTGAATTTAGTTTCACAGGTAACGGATCTTTTTCCACACCACGGAATGGTCTTGCTGCTTATCACAAAAGTGGAACTTTGTTAGACTGGAATCCGGACCCCGGTTCCTATATTTTTTCACTGGTGATTAAGGATACGATTCTTTATGTCGGCGGGAACTTTGGGAATATAAGTGGAACCTCACGAAATAGATTAGCCGCATTTTCACTTACTGATATGTCTTTAACAGCATGGAATCCAAATGTAAATAATGGAACTAACATTCAAACGATCGCAGTTTCAGTTACAGGAGATACAGTCTATGCCGGCGGGATATTTTCCGAAGTGAACGGAGGTACTGTACGTAATTATCTCGCTTCGTTCAAAAGTTCTGATGGAACGGTAACATCCTGGGATCCAAACTTAAACAATATAGCATCTTCCCTCGCGTTGTCAGGAAACACACTAATCGTTGGAGGCTCATTTATAGCTGTTGGAGGTGGAATAGCAAACCGGAATTACCTTGCTTCATATAATATATCAACAGGTACTTTGAACTCATGGAATCCTGATCTTAACCAAGTTGTTTATGCTGTGGTTATAAAAGGAAGCACAGTTTATGTCGCGGGCAATTTTACAACTGTTGCCGGTGGTGTGACGACACGAAACCATCTTGCTGCTTTCGACACCACATCCAGTATAACAACTAATTGGAATCCCAATGCAAATGATCTCGCCAGAGCAATTACAACAACATCAACAGAGATATATGTGGGTGGGAGTTTCACAACTGTTTCGGTAATCGGCAGACAATCGGTAGCAGGAATGGATGACCCGAATAATCCTGTATTACCTGTGGAAGAAATCTTATCCCCAAATAGAATTTCTTTAAATCAAAACTACCCCAACCCATTCAATCCATCAACAAAAATTCGTTACTCAACTCCAACATCAGAATTTGTAACACTTAAAGTTTATGATGTTCTTGGTAAAGAAGTTGCAACATTAGTGAACGAGGAGAAAGCCACTGGAAGTTATGAAGTGAGCTTTGATGCTGCTGGTTTATCAAGTGGAATGTATTTCTATAAATTACAGACAGATAATTTCGTTGAGACTAAAAAAATGTTACTGTTGAAATAATTTTCTCTATATATTATTAACATAAAGACCGTCGCTTGGCGGTCTTTTTTATTGACTAATCCTTTGCTATTATTAACACAGTTACTCTTAAGTTTTTGTCCCAGGGACAAATGAGGCACATTGGTTAATTCCAATATTATTAAAAAAAATATGATCGGTCAAACAATATTACATTATCGTATTATTGAAGAATTGGGACGTGGTGGG
The DNA here is from genome assembly GCA_964559565.1 of uncultured Ignavibacteriaceae bacterium. GTDB lineage: Bacteria > Bacteroidota > Ignavibacteria > Ignavibacteriales > Ignavibacteriaceae > IGN2. The sequence goes on from CAZLJI010000077.1 coordinate 7,042, forward strand.
ATGGGAGTCGTCTACAAAGCTGAGGATACCAAGCTCAAGAGAGATGTTGCTATTAAATTCCTACCTCATAGTTTAACCGCAAGTACAAAGGATAAAGAAAAACTTAAAATCGAAGCTCAGATTGCTGCGGGCTTAAATCATACAAACATTGCTACTGTTTATGCGATTGAAGAATATATTGATGAAACTTTTATTGTAATGGAATATGTAAAAGGAGATGAGCTTAAAGAGATTATAAAAAACAGTTCTGACAAAAAAATTAAACTTGCAGATTTCCTGAACTTTGCAATTCAAATTACAGAAGGAATAAATGCTGCTCATAAAAAAGGAATAATTCATCGTGACATAAAAAGCAGCAACATAATGCTTTCCGAAGATGGAAGAATAAGAGTAATGGATTTTGGTTTAGCTCATATTCATGGTGATCACCAATTAACAAAAAAGGGTTCCACTCCCGGAACAACTGCGTATATGTCTCCTGAACAGTTGCGTGGTGAAGAAATAGATTTCCGTGCAGATATCTGGTCACTTGGAATTGTTTTGTTTGAAATGCTTACCGGGCAGCCACCATTCCAGGGAAATTTTGATCAGGCAATTATATATTCAATCCTTCACGAAAAACCAAAGTCATTAAAGAAACTTAATCCAGAAGTTTCAGATGAACTTGAACAATTAATTCTTAGCTGTCTTGAGAAAGACCGAAAAAAAAGAATACAATCTGCAGAAGAATTGCTGACGAGATTGAAAGAAATTCAAAGCAGTACTTCAGTTATAAGTTCTTATAAGTTCAGTCCATCAAGATTAAAGATAGGAAAAGTAGGTTTAGTGGTATCAACGATTATTGCGGCTGTACTCATTGTCCTTGCTGCTTTGCTTCCGATAAAAAAAATATTTAATCCTGTAAATGTCGAAGATTTAACCAGGCAGCTTGATACATTGGTTAGTCAAAGAAAATATTTTGCAGCTTTCGATCTTGCGAAGGATCATCAGAGTGAACTGAAGAACAATCCTACATTCAAGCAACTGAGCTTATTCATTTATGATACACTTAATGTAACTACTGATCCCGAAGGGGTAAAAATATTTATAAAAAGATTCGATCCCACAAATCAAAATCCAAATAACAAAAGAGAATTTTTTGGTGTTACTCCGTCAGAGAATTCTATGGTTGCGAGAGGTAACTATCTTGTAACGCTGGAAAAAGATGGCTATTCAACTGTTCAGAGAATTGCATCTAGTTATCCTATTATAAAAGAGTATCCAGTTCCACGAAGAGGAATAAATATTTTTGCAAAAATGTTGAAGACGAATGAGATAGATTCAAACATGGTTTTTGTTCCCGGAGGAGAATATACAATAGTCAGCTGGAGCCTTTTCGATTTACCCCCTGTAAAGTTGAATGACTTTCACATTGATAAATACGAAGTCAGCAACATTGACTACAAACAGTTTATCTTAGCCGGTGGATATTTAAAAAAGGAATTTTGGAAACATACTTTCATAAAAGACGGTAAAGAAATATCCTGGAATGATGCGATGAAAATTTTTGTTGATCGTTCGCAACTTTCCGGACCAAGAAACTGGGTGAATCAGGATTATCCTGATGGAAAAGGAAATTATCCTGTCACAGATATTACCTGGTACGAAGCAGCCGCTTATGCTGAGTTCAAAGGAAAAAGTTTACCAACAGTATATCAATGGGAAAAGGCTGCCAGGAATGGAGTTATCAATTATCAGGGAATGTCTCTGCC
>CAZLJI010000078.1:0-2598 GCA_964559565.1 uncultured Ignavibacteriaceae bacterium
TCTTCTATTGGAAAACAAAAGAAATCCGGAAGAATCAAAATGTATAATCATTCACTAAAAAATAAAGTTGTTATAGTAACAGGCGGTTCCGGTGGAATTGGGAATGCAATTGTGAGCAAACTGGCATCATATGAGGTAAAAGTTTGTGCAGCTTATCACCGGAATATCACAGCAGATTACTACGCTAAAAATATCTGCTGGATTCAGGCAGATATCACAATGCCGGAAGAAAGAGATAGACTTTTATCATTTTCTTTACAGAAATTTGGTAAAATCGATGTGCTTATAAACTGCGCCGGATATTTAGAGCCTGGTGAATTCTCTTCACTCGAACCAAATCAGATCAACCACATGATTGAACTTAATTTGACATCCACCATAATCCTTATTCAAAAAACATTAGAACTAATGAAAGAGCAGAAAAACGGACACATAATTAATATTGGTTCACTTGGGGGAATTGTACCTATGCCCTACTCATCAGTTTATAGCGCAACAAAATTTGCTTTGCGAGGTTTTTCATTTTCTATTGCTGAAGAATTGAAAGGAACAGGAGTAAATGTCAGTCTGCTTACACCAGGTTCAGTCGTGACCAAAATGCTCGACTATGAAGCTCAGGCTGATAATTCTGCAATCTCATTTTTAAGTAAACCTATCAGTCCGCAAAAAGTAGCTGATGCAGTATTACGAGTAATTCAAAAACCAAGAGTTGAATTAATAATCCCTCGTAGTCAATCATTTGGTTCAAAGCTGCTTGTATTTTCTCCGAAAGTTTTTTCTATCGCTTACAAATTATTACACAGACTTGGCTTGTCAGGGAAAAGAAAATATCTAAACCGTTATAGCAATTTTACATTGATGAAAGGAGTTGTAAGATGAATACTTTAGCAATTGAACAATATCCTCTGCTTTCAATAAGATTTTGGAAAGCATATATAATAACGATGAGGCCATATTTAATGTTCGTATCAGGTGTAACTGGAATTGTTGGTATGTCCTTCGCAGAAGAAATAGCTATAGTAAAAGCATTATTAATATTTCTTGCAAGCTTTTTATCATATGGATTTGGACAGGCATTAACAGATTGTTTTCAAATTGACACTGACAGCATTTCATCACCATACAGACCTTTAACTCAAGGTATCGTAAACAAAAATTATTTCTTCACTATCAGTTGTCTTGGATTGCTGTTTTGCATTTCAATATTAACTTATTTCAATCCATTAAACATGTTGCTGGGTGCTGTTTCCGGAATTGGACTAATAACCTACACTTATTTCAAACGGAAATGGTGGGCTGGGCCTTTTTATAATGCCTGGATTGTACTCGTTCTTTTTATAATGGCTTACCTAGCTGGACTGGAAACAACTCATTTAGATTTTTCAAATCTGATTTTCATTGCAGCTATAATTACTGTGTTTTTGGGATATGCCAATTTCGTTCTGACAGGTTACTTCAAAGACATTGAAGCTGACAGATCAACAGCTTACAACACTCTGCCTGTAGTGTTTGGAAGAAAAATATCAGCGATTGTAAGTAATGTGTTTGGTATTATAGTATCAACTTCTGTTTTTGCATTAGTGATCGCACTCGCTTTTGATTCATTTCCATATCAGACCATAATTAAGGCTCTCATTTTCATATACACCGGAATAGGCGTTTCAATTTTCACTCAAATGAATCTACACTGTGTTAATTCAGATGCTGAAGCTTACCGGGCGATCGCACCCTGTGTTCATAGTTACATTCTTCTTCTTTCAGGAATAGCGATTCTAAACAACCCTGATTGGTTTATTAACTTACTGATTTTCTACATGCTATATATTATTACTTTGAAGCTGAGACCAGCAAGGAATCAGATATAGGTGACAAAATGGTAGTACTTGTAAATAAAAATTCTGGTGGCGGTACCGCTCTCGAAAAGTGGGTAAGAATCTACAAACAGCTTGGTTTAAATGGTTCCACCGAGAGTTTTTTTATCGGAGTGAATGGCTCAACAGACAAATTTATCCTCGACTCAATTAAAAAAGGTAAAACGGATTTTATCATTGCAGGTGGTGATGGTTCGATCAATCATTTTCTTAACAGATGTATTGAATTACTAAATCCAAATGATTTGAAGCGAATAAAAATCGGTGCAGTTGGAATTGGGTCAAGCAATGATTTTCATAAACCATTTCAATCTTATAACACTATTGAGAGCATTCCCTATAGATTAAACTTCAAAGATGCTGTCAACCGTGATGTTGGCTGCTTAGAATTTAAAAAAGATGGAAAATCATTTAAGAAATATTTTCTTATTAATGCGAGCATTGGAATAACTGCGAAAGGAAATAATTTCTTTAACAATCCCGATTTCATTTTGCGATATCTTAAAAAGATTAATACACAATTTGCAATCACTTATGCTGTGATTAAAAATATTTTAACATATAAAAATTTTGACACAACGATAGGAGGCGACAATGGATCATTTACAGCAAATATCTCAAACATGGGAATACTTAAGTCAGCTTTTTTTACGGGCAAGCTTAGATATCAGTCTGATCCTGAGCTTTATAATGGTTTGTTTGACGTTCATCTGTACGAGTCATTATC
>CAZLJI010000078.1:2608-8760 GCA_964559565.1 uncultured Ignavibacteriaceae bacterium
GCTGAAGTTATTTTATAATCTGAGTAATGGGAAACCAGATAACCCATTGAATAAAAAATTCTGGAGGACGGATAGAATAAAAATTTCATCCGAGACAGAGTTTGCAGTTGAGTTTGACGGAGAAGTTATCACGACTAAATCAGCAGAATTTTCTGTAATACCGGAGTTAATAAAAGTATGTATCAATTAAATGAAATATTGGAAAACAAAATCATCAACAACCTGACTTCAGGTTTTGAAAGATCACCAAATCAGTTGAATAAATCTCACGAGAGTGATGCTGAAATCATTCAGTTAGACAATCTTAAACTTGCAATTACAACCGATAGTATCTCAGAGGAAATTTCAAGTGGATTGTATGAAGAGCCTTATTTAATTGGATGGATGATTGTAACCGTAAATATAAGTGACCTGGCAGCTGTTGGTGCAAAACCTGTCGGAATTCTTATTTCAGAAATTATTCCTAAAAATTTTAGTGATGAAAAAATAAAAGAACTTCAAAGAGGAATTTCTGATGCTTGTAAAGCTTATGATACATTTATTTTAGGCGGAGATACTAATGAAGGCGAAAATCTTGTTCTAACAGGAACTGCAATTGGTATTATAAATAATAAAAAGGTTTTATCACGAGTTGGATGCAAAGCAGGAGACACACTTTATTCTTCCGACAAACTTGGAGTAGGAAACGCTTATGCAATTTCTAAACTGATTTCTAAAACTGAATCGTTCGACTATTACAAACCAGTTGCACAAATCAAAACTTGCAAGATTATCAGCAATTATGCTTCAGTATGTATGGATACAAGTGATGGACTAATTTCAACTCTCGACCAGTTAATGCGATTAAACGAAGTTGGATTCGAATTAACTGAAGACCTCGATAAAATAATTGATGAAGATTCATTGAACTTTGCTAAGAAATTAAGCATTCCAACCTGGCTGCTATTTGCAGGTCAGCACGGTGAGTTTGAGTTATTATTTACTATCCCACAAAACTTAAAACAAGCATTTTTTGAAGAAGCTAGGAAGAATGGATTTAATCCAGTTGAACTTGGAAAAGTCATTCTTGAGAAAGAAGTAAAAATTCCGCTTTATGGCAAAATGATTTCAATCGATACAGCCTGCATAAGAAATCTGCCAACTGAAACTAACGGTGATATCAATCACTACCTGAAATCGCTTTTAGAATATGATTCTGAACTAAAAAAATCATACAATCTTAATTTTACATTCCACTGACAATTTCCTGACATCTTCCCATCCCTTTCCTGCTAAATTACTGGTGGAAAGAATGAATGTTTAATTTCAAAAAGGAGTTCAAAATGGCAAACACAAATGAATATATGGGCGGCGAGAATTTCGACCTTAGAGATATACTTATCAGGGGAAGAAAAATGAATCTTAAAAACAAAACTGAATTCTTCGATTCCTTTCTTGATAGTTTACTAAGCAACAAACAAATGCTTCACCTCAGATGTATTACAAGCGCAGCAGACAGAACGGTTACTGTAGTTGATGCATACACGGGTGAAATTAAAGATATGCTGATGTTTGGTTCCAATAATTATCTCGGTTTAGCAAACCATCCTTACATTAAAGAATTTGTCAACAAGATAATTCAAAAACATGGGGCAGGTATTGGAGGACCACCTTTACTAAATGGATACACTGCACTTCATCATGAACTGGAAGAACGACTTGCACACTTAAAAGGTGCAGAAGATGTTCTGTTATTCTCAAGCGGATATGGAGCTAATGTAGGATTAGTTTCAGCATTGATGAACAACGAAGATCTTGTTGTGTATGACTCATACAGCCACGCTTCATTTCACGATGGAATAAAAATGTCAGGTGTGCAGGCGGTTCACTTTTCACATAACGATGTCGAGCTGCTTTCACAGACTTTGGAGCGAACTGAATCAATGAAGTTCAAAGATCGTTTTGTTGGAGTAGAAGGCGTTTACTCAATGGATGGAGATGTTGCACCACTAGACTTGATTGTTCCAATCTGTAAAAAAAATAATGCAATCCTGATTGTTGATGATGCACATGGCACGGGCGTTATGGGAAAAAGAGGTTCCGGAACAGCAGAACATTTTGGATTAGATGGTGAGGTTGACATTACAATGGGAACATTCAGTAAAACATTTGCAGTAACCGGAGGATTTGTTGCGGCATCAAAATCAATAATTAATTACCTGAGATTTTTTGCACGATCATATATGTTCTCCGCTTCACTCCCGCCAACTGTTGTTGCAACGGTACTTGCTGCACTCGATGTAATGGAAAAGGAACCTGAGCTGCATCAAAAGTTACAGGACAATATTAACTACACTGCTTCCTGCTTGAGGCAGCTTGGATTTCCTGCAAATACATTGACACCAATTTTTCCATTAATGGTTCCTGCAGAAATGAATATCAGAGATGCTTCCTTCGAATTTCATCAAAAAGGAATATTCGTTAACTCAATAGAGTATCCCGCAGTTCCAAAATCACAGCAGAGATTCAGAATAAGCATAATGGCAACTCACACCAAAGAGGACATTGACAGGCTGATGGATGTGATTGCTGAAATCTGGAGAAACAACAAACCAGAACAAACAGAAATAGTTCATGTAAATACTAACAAAGTATTGGTTAACTAAAAAGTTGGAGAATTAAAATGAAAAAGAAAAAGCTCTTAATAATCGTATTGTTTCAAAATCTGATTGATGAAGAACCTTATTACGCACGAAACCCTGCCCCACCATTACCGGGAATTCTTCTTGCAGGATTGACTCCTCCGATTGTTGAAGTTGAAGTCCTCCACGAAATGGTGAGACCAATTAATTATAAAACTGATGCAGATTTTATTGCTTTGAGTTTTATGGATTACATTTCTCCGCACGCTTACCAGGTAACGGAACGATTCAGAGCAATGGGAAAGATAGTCGTCGGTGGTGGTAAGTTTGCTTCAACTTTTCCTGATGAAGTACAGCCGCATTTCGATTCAATACTTGTAGGTGAAGCACAAACAATGTGGCAGCAAATGGTTTACGATATGGTTGATGGAAAACTAAAACCTCGCTACGAAGCTGGCTTAACTCCTTCACTTGAATATATTCCTCCGCCAAGATATGATCTTGTGGAGAAAAAGTATTTTTCACCAATAGTAACTGAAGCTACAAGAGGTTGTCCACATCCCTGCACTTACTGCCAGTTAAATATCGTAAGAACTCCGCATCGAACAAGGCCAATCGATGATGTAATAAGAGATCTTAGCAATACAAGTGGACTGCCATGGTACAAAAAGAAAATGGCGATGCTGCTTGATAATAATCTTGGTGGAGATCTTAAATACGCTAAAGAACTTTTGAGAGAAATCGCAAAACTGAAATTCTGGGCAATAGGTGCTCAATACAGTATTGAGTGTTTAAGAGATAATAATTTTGTTGAAGCATTAGATGAAGCAAACTGCAGAATGTCCTTCCTTGGTATGGAATCATTGAATGAAGAAAGCTTGAGAGGAGTACAAAAGAAGCAAAATAAAGTCCAGGAATACAAAGAATATTTTGATAAACTAAACCGAAAAGGAATTTTAACCTTTACTGGATTGATGTTTGCTCTTGATGAGGACACAAAAGAATATTACGAAACTTTGCCGGAGAAGCTGGACGAAGTCGGCTGTAATGTTATACTTCCATCAATATCAATTCCGATTTACGGAACACCACTCTACCACAAAATAAAATCCGAAGGAAGATTGATTGATGAGAATATCACTCATTATGAAGGCGATCATGTATTGTTCAAACACAATAACCTTACTGAAGAAGAAATTTATGAAGCTTACAGAAGAGTAAATAAAATTTTTTACTCCTGGAAGAATATTTTCAGAAGATGGGTAAAGTTTGTTAAAAAGCAATCTGTTCAGGAGTCAATTCCTCAATTCGTACTTAAAGTGCTCATTTCAACTGTGATCTATTTTAAGCTTTCGATTTTTCAGAAGCATCATGCGCAGGAAAGAGTATTCCATAAAAATTTATCCACTAATAAAATGAAGTTGAGTTTAAGACGAAGCCGAGGATTGAAACGAAGGTTAGCTTTAAATAATTTTAATTTACTTACGCGGCGCGGGTGATACAATTTATTAAATATTATAGAAGATAGTTTATCCCGCTTCGCTTTAGACTGAGTTGAAATTGCTTACCGCTGGTACTGCTAAAGTTATTTTTTATTTTTCTATTATTTATCCAAACCAATATGATTTCATCTTAGCTAAAAAATCTTTATCACCAACAGGAAATCCTGATTTTGATCCGATTACTGAATCAATTCCACATTTTGGACATAATGCTGTTTGCCCTACTTCATTTACATCATCACCTACCCAATCTTCGATTTCAGATGGATTGAATATGGATATACAGTAAAAACAACCACAAATTTCACTGCTTAGTATTTCTTCTCTATGCCTGCTTGATTTTTTATGCGCTTCCTTGATCAAATCATTTTTCATTTAGAACCTGACTATTACTTATACTGAATTTGACAGTTTTCAACCCGGTTGTCAATTAAGAATACTACTTCACAAACTTATACCCCGCCCCATGTATTGTTAGAAGATGTTTTGGATTTGAATGATCATCTTCAATTTTCTTACGGAGATTAAGAATGAAGTTATCTACAGTTCTTGTCGAGGGATAATTTTCATAACCCCAGACTTCATCGAGCAGCTTATTCCTTTCTATCACTTCCCCTTCTCTTTGAATAAAATATTTCATCACTTTGAATTCCATTACAGAAAGTTCAACCGGATTGTTTCCTTTTTTAGCTTCCTGCTTTTTAAAGTTAAGATAAATATTATCGAATGAATATTCTTCGACTTCGGGACGAATTTCCTGCGGACGTCTCAACAATGCTTTCACTCGTGCTACTAACTCTCTTAAACTGAATGGTTTTGTTACATAATCATCGGCTCCTATTTCCAAACCGATAATTTTATCAATTTCTTCTTTTTTACCTGTGAGCATTAATATTGGAGTGTTCACGTTATTTTTTCTTAAGTCTTTGCAAATATCAATGCCATTCTTTTCCGGTAACATTATATCCAGAATGATAAGATCATACTTCCCTTCTTTGGCTTTATCATAGCCCATCTGTCCCGACATTACCGTCGAGACTTCGAAGTGTTCTTCTTTTAGAGTTTCCTCAATTCCGGTTAAAGTTGCCGGATCATCTTCGATGATTAATATTTTTTTCATTTTGCCTCCAATAAAAAATATTTATTCGAATTCATTTGACAATAAAATAAGCATTCACACGATATAAATATCAATTTCACCTTTGATATTCTTAAGTTCGAATGTTTTGAGTTTTCGAAACTCAGTATTTGTTTTTCCTTTAACAGTAAGATAAAAGCTCTCCGATGCATAAATTGTTCCCGGTTCGGCAATTTGCTGTATTCTCGCGGCAATATTTAATGCATCTCCTTTTAATTTTCCTTCAAACTCAATAACATCTCCAACATGAACTCCAATTCTCACTTTTATCTTTTCGTGTTTCGATTTTTCAGAGTTGTAATCTCTGAATTTTTCCTGAATCAATATGCAGCAGTTCAGACAATCCGTAGCACTTTCAAATGCAGCAAGGAAAGCATCACCAATTATTTCAACAATTCTTCCTTTAAATTTTTCAATGGAGTCCTTCATAATCTTATTATGATCTTGAAGAAGTTTCAATCCCAGCTTCTCATCTCTATTCATCTTCTTTGAATAATTTTTCATATCCGAAAACATTATTGCAAGTAAGTGTCGCTGTAAATCTTTGCCTGTGTCTGATTCAACTTTATCGCTTTCAACCGACTCCAATCTTCTTAGATTCGTTCTGATTCTTGCGAGAAGCTCGCGTGTGTCAAATGGTTTTGTAACGTAATCATCTGCACCAACTTCAAGTCCTACAACTTTATCGATTTTCTCGCCTCTGGAAGTCAGTATAATAATTGGATTCTTGTAACCCTGCTCTCTTAACAGTCTGCAAACCTGAATCCCATCCATTGAAGGTAAATTAATATCGAGCAAAATGAGATCAGGTTTTTCTTTCAGAGCCAAATCGTAACCAGCTTTTCCGTCGTCGGCTTTAATCACATTAAAACTCTGCTCAAGAAGGTAATC
>CAZLJI010000079.1:0-8756 GCA_964559565.1 uncultured Ignavibacteriaceae bacterium
GTAAGCATCTTGTTGTTTTGGGAAGAAGCAATATCGTAGGAAAACCAATTGCAAATATTATGCTTCAGAAAAAAGAATTTGCAAATGCAATTGTTACTGTTTGTCATTCTGCAGCACCTGACGTTTCTTATTACACAAAGCAGGCAGATATTTTAGTTGCAGCAATGGGTTCTCCAAAATTTGTCAAAGGAAATATGGTTAAAGAAGGTGTTGTGGTAATTGATGTAGGTATAAATCGGGTTGAGGATAACACAGCTTCAAAGGGCTATCGTCTTGTTGGCGATGTTGATTTTGATGAAGTATCAAAAAAAGCTTCATATATTACTCCAGTGCCCGGTGGAGTTGGACCAATGACGATTGCAATGTTATTAAAAAACACTTATGAAGGATTTATGAAATATGGGAGATAAAACAACTCACAAAATTTCAAACGAAGATGTTTCCCAGGAATTTCTTGAGAAGGTTTTAAAAGATTATTACTGCTATGGCGATTCTTGTAAAGGATGGGAAACAAATGTAATTACTCAACCTAAAACAGTAAAAAATATTGTTGATGTTGGCGCATCCAGAATTGCTGCGGGAAAAGGTGTTGGTAATTCTATAAAAGATAAAAACATTGCTTCCAAGATCGATCACACAATGCTGAAACCTGATGCAACTCCCGCAGAGATAGAAGAACTTTGTGCAGAAGCAAAGAAATATAATTTTGCTTCTGTATGTATAAATCCAGGTTACGTTTCACTATGTTCATCATTATTAAAAGGAACGGAAGTAAGAGTATGTACCGTAGTTGGATTTCCACTTGGTGCAAACACAACAGAAGTTAAAAAGTTTGAAACTGAGCAAGCAATTCAAAACGGTGCTACGGAAATTGATATGGTAATAAATGTTGGAATGTTAAAAGCAGGCAAATATGAATACGTTGAGAATGATGTCGCCCAGGTTGTTCGATTGGCAAAAGTTAATCATGCGTTGGTTAAAGTAATTATTGAAGCAGCATTATTGAATGATGAAGAAAAAGTGAAAGCATGTCTGATTTGTAAAAAAGTCGGTGCTGATTTTGTAAAAACCTCAACTGGATTCAGTAAAGGTGGAGCAACTGTTGGCGATGTAGCATTGATGAAATATGTTGTAGGAAGTTCTATTGGTGTAAAAGCCGCTGGTGGAATAAGATCAAAAGAAGAAGCTGAAGCAATGATCGCTTCGGGTGCGGATAGAATTGGTGCCAGCGCTAGTGTTAAGATCGTTTCAAGTTAAGTTCGTGATTGTTTGAACAATGATACTTGATGTTGTTGTTACCCAGACAAATGACGGCTACACAGCTGAAATTCCCTCACTAAGCGGCTGTGAAAGCTGGGCTCATGATGAAGATACAGTCTTATCAAAAATTATTGAATTAGCTGCATTCTACCTGAAAACTGACGTTAAGAAATTCAAGCTTGATAAAGCAAGAAGAGTTAGAAACCATTCTGTTTACAAATTAGTATTCTACAAAAGTGTCTGATTCATATTTCAGAACAGAAAAGCGAATTGAAAAAATCAAATGGGTTGTTTCAAAAAGACAACCTTCTCTTCACGTTGTATTTGAAAACATACACGACCCACATAACGTAAGTGCCATTTTCCGTACCTGTGATGCGGCTGGTGTACCTAAAGTATCATTAGTTTATAATGTTGAAAAATTTCCAAAGATAGGGAAGAAATCTTCAGCCTCTGCTTACAAATGGATTGAAAGGGATAAGTATAAATCAGTTGATGAATGCTACAATCAACTTAAAAAAGAAAAATTTATCATTTATGCTTCATCACTTAATGCAGATTCAAAAAGTCTTTACGAACTTGATTTCACTAAAAAGACAGCTATCATTTTCGGTAATGAGCACAGAGGTCTCTCGAAAGAAGCTGAAGATTTTGCAGATGAAAGATTTTTTATCCCGATGTATGGAATGGTTCAGAGTTTAAATGTGTCTGTCTCTGCAGCAATTTGCATATATGAAGCGCTGAGACAACGAACTCTCAAAGGTCTGTACGATAATAGCGAGATGAGTGCGAAGGCATTAAAATCCATGATAGAAGAATGGTTGAAAAAATAATTTCAGAATTATGATTCAATCATTTAATAAAATAAATAAAGTCAGTGGAATACTTGAATTTCAGGGGGATAAATCTATTTCCCACCGGGCATTACTAATCGCTTCTTTGGCTGATGGAGAATCAATGATCAGAAATCTTTCTGATAGCGATGATGTGAAATCAACAATCAATTGTCTCAAGGAATTAGGAATTGAAATTGAGTCAAAGAATAATGAAACGACTATAGCTGGTGGAGGATTTAAGAGCTATCGCAAACCTTCAAAATCACTCAATGCAGGGAATTCAGGAACTACAGCAAGATTATTATCGGGGATTCTTGCAGCACAAAATTTTGAATCAACTATAATTGGTGATGAATCACTTTCATCAAGACCGATGAGGAGGATAATTGATCCTTTAACACAAATGGGATCTCACATTGAAAGCTCCGATGGAAAACTTCCTCTAAGAATATTTCCCACTGATAATTTAGAATCGATAAAATATGAAGTGCCAGTTGCAAGTGCTCAAGTAAAAAGTGCCATTCTTTTAGCTGGATTACATTTAGATGAGACAACCGCTGTGATTGAATCTACTCCAACAAGAAATCATACGGAAAATTTATTAGGATTAACTGTCGAAAGAAAAGAAAACGAGATTAAAGCTTTCGTCTCGAGAAAGAATTATCCTGAACCAAAAGAATATTTTATTCCCGGTGATATTTCATCTGCAATGTTTTTTATTGTGATAACTTTGTTGACGAAAAAATCCGAACTCGTTGTAAAGAATGTTAGCCTCAATCCAACCCGAACTGAATGTTTAAATATTTTACAAAGTATGGGTGGTAGAATTCAAATTGAAAAAAGGGGAGAATCGAATAACGAAGCATTTGGAGATGTAATAGTTAAATCCTGCTCACTCACAAATGCTAAAATCGGCGAAGAAATTATTCCATTAATTATTGATGAAATTCCTATTCTTGCTGTTGCTGGAATTTTTGCAGCAGGGGCTTTCGAACTTCGAGGTGCAGCGGAACTAAGAGTAAAAGAATCAGATAGATTAAAAGCAATTTGTGCTAACTTATTAAAGCTTGGATTAGAAGTTGAAGAGTTTGATGATGGTTTAAGGGTTTCAGGCTCCATAAAAAAACAGTCTGAACCTTTCAATAGTTTTGGTGATCATCGAATCGCAATGTCTTTCGCAATTCTTTCTTTGTTGATGGAAGGTGAAGGAAAGGTTGAAGGATTTGAGTGTGCTTCGATCTCAAATCCGCATTTCCTAAACCAACTTCACACAATTTCAAGCTAAATTCTGATTATCTGGTGCTCAAATTTGTTTATCTGTAGCTCATCAAAAATTTTCTTTAGAAATTCCTCACCATACTTATTAATGAAATATATAAAGTTGATTTCCCGTTCCTGTAAATTGGAATTTGGATAGAGATGAACAGCCGCACGATCAATTTGTCTTAATGTCACTTCATATTTTTTCTGCTGAGCTTTTTCAGCTTTTGATTTAAGTTCATTAAGAGTCCCTAATATTTTATCCCTGTATCGATTACTCGAATCAGCAATGGTTTTATCAACATCCAGCAATTTTTCTTTTAGTTGATCGAATGTTGCTTCCATCTGGTTTGATATTCCGTTAAACATCTCATCAACAGAGCTTTCTTCAACCGAACTGATTATTTTCTTCTTGATATTCTCAACATCAATAAAAATATCATTAATTTTTACAGAAAATTTCTCAAGAGAATTAGCAATCGAACTCTCAAGAATTGTTGCTGATGATCGAGGGTAAATCATCGGTTGGACGATATTGTAAAAATCATATAAGGGTTTTATTTGGGCGAAGTAGGCTATTTCGCTCGGTCCCGCAACATAAAAAGCTGTTGGGAACAAATAATCCTGACAAATAGGTCTCAGCAAAACATTGGGACTAAATTTATCAGGTTCCTTTTCAAGCAACTCAAGCAATTGTTCCTGTGTAAAACTTTTTCTTTTTCGTCTTAATCTATATTCATTCTCAACTGGTTCAATTGAATGTCTTCCTTCATCAACTCGAAGAAAAAGATTAACTGGCTTTACTTTTACCTGGGCATGATATAATTCTTCGAGTGTCGCGCTAACCTGCACTAGTTGTTCAGTATGAGTTCTAAAATCAGTTATTTCTTTTTTGAAAATAGGTTTCAATAATTTCTTTACTTCATCATTCTGAGGGTCAAAAATTATAAGTCCGTACTCATCAAAATAGCTGAAGATAAGATCTCTGAATGCTTCCTTAAAAGATTTTCCTTCTTTGTAAAAGTGTTTCAGTTTATCAAATATAACAGTCTTAAATTCTGTTTCTTTGATACCGTTACTAAGCTTATCAAGGAATTCATTTATTGAACTTTCGAGATTAATTAGCCCGACACTTTGTTTCAAATCATCTTCAGCTATTTCTTCTTTGTATCCAATAGTTAGAAGAGAATTCCCCTCATCAATAATTTTAGCAGATCTAACCTCGTTGAAGTCGTGGTCATCAGCCTCAAGCCAGAAAATCGGTACGAAGTTGTAATCATCATATCTTTCAGAAAGAAAACGGCTTAGTTTTATTGCAGTAATAATTTTATAAAAAGTATATAGTGGTCCTCCAACAATCCCAAGCTGCTGCCCGGTTACGATGGCAAGTGTTTTCTTGTCGGAAAGTTTTTTTATATTCTGTTGAGTCAGATTTGAAGGGTTGAGTTGATCATATTGCCTGGATATTAACTCGCTAACAGCAGGGGAGAATTCACTTCTGCTTTCAGTTACATTTTTAAATATCTTGAGATAATTCTCTTTATTCCTGAAATCGTTTGCATAAAATTCAGCTACATTTTCATATTCGTACAAGTAATCCAGGAAAAGATTTTGATGCCCCGGTATGTCACTAAAATTAATGTACATTTGCTCCTCAGTGAATGAATTGGTGAGATTCTTGCTCGAAAGATAATGTTTTAACAGCTATTTTAAAAAGGTGGATCTTTCAGGTTAGCACTCCTTTCCCTATTTTTAATTTAATGATTAACAAAATTCGTTTGGTTCGTTGGAAATAAATTTATTACGATACATTACAGTAAGAAGAGCTGTTAATGCAATAAAAATTATTGGCTCCTTTCATCTTTCCAAAATTTTAGGAAGACCGATTGTTTGGGGAATGCCGATCTCGTATTCTATCGAACCAACAAACCATTGCAACCTTCAGTGTCCGGAATGTCCATCTGGATTAGGTATTTTAACACGTCCTTTGGGTTTACTCAAAAACGATGATTTTAAAAAGCTTATTGATGAAATCAGTGATACTGGTTTTTACGTTCAGCTATTTTTCCAGGGGGAACCTTATATAAATAAAAATCTTCCTGAGATGATCAAGTATGCTCAAGCTAAAAAAGTCTATGTTTCTATCAGCACGAACGGACATTTTGTGAATGAGAAAAACGTCGATCTAGTTCTTGATAATGCACCGGATAAACTAATATTTTCAGTAGATGGTCTTGATGAAGAAAGTTATCAGAAGTATCGTGTGGGTGGAACTTTTAAACAAGCCGATTTAGGATTAAGGGCCTTAATTAATCGTAAGAAAAAACGTGGATTAAAAAAACCATTTGTCGAGTTTCAATTTATTGTGATGAAACAGAATGAGCGTCAGATGGATGATGTTAAAAAATACTGTAAAGAAGTTGGTGTAGATAAGCTGGTATTTAAGACAATGCAAATTTCATCCTACGAGAATGCGGTTAAATTTCTTCCAACAAATAAAAAATTTAGAAGATATGCTTTAGATAACAATTCTTTCAAAATAAAAAATGAAATAAAAAACCATTGCTTCGCCTTATGGAGAACCTCTGTAATAACATGGGATGGCAGAGTGGTTCCGTGCTGCTTCGATAAAGATGCTTCAAATGAAATCGGAATTGTGAACGGGAAAGCGTTTGGTGATGTTTGGAAATCAGAGAAGTATAATGATTTTAGAAAGAAAGTGCTTTCTAGCCGAAAATCTGTTCCTATGTGCACAAACTGTACAGAGGGTTTAAAAGTTAATATATTTGAGATAGAACAATAGAATAATTATGATTGATAAAACCCAAGCTGCAGATTCTCTAATTTTTCGTTTTTTGAAAAAGAATACGCTAATCATTGCAGCTAAAATTCTTATCTCTGCCGGATTGTTATACTATCTCATCAGTTCTGTTGAGTACAATCAAATTCTTTTCGCATTAAATGAAGCAAATCTTACTGTTATTGGGTTAGTAATCTTTTTAGGAGTTGTAAATATTTTTCTGCAGTATTTTAAATGGCGATTAACATGCACAGAGGTACTCGGAGTATCAAATAACTTGAAAGTATTTCGCTCGCTGTTCTATGGATTTTCAGCGGGAATTATCACCCCGTTACGTATTGGAGAATATTTTGGAAGAGGAATTGAGTTCAGAGATAAATCAATGGTTCAGGTAACAGTTGCCACACTCGTAGATAAATTTTTTCCACTACTGATGGTAGCATTACTCGGTTCAATTTCAAGTCTGTTTTTTATTTATTTCTATTATAATGTATCGATTTATATTGTCGTATCCCTTTTCATTCTGATCTTTACATTTTTCTATCTGCTTGTTATGCTGCTGCTTAGTAATAGATTCTGGGATAGTATTTTATTCTCTAAACTAAATTCGTCATCAAGACTTAAACCTTTTCTTGAAAAGTTGAGAATATTTGAAAGTCTCGATAGAACTTACTTTTTTAAAATGCTTGTCATATCGTTTTTATTTTACTCCTGTTTTCTAATTCAGTACTCGCTTTTGGTATCAGCATTTTCAAATCATTATGATTTCTTACACTATCTGTGGGCAGGGAATCTGATTATGTTTGCAAAAACGATTATTCCTCCTATTTCATTTGGTGAACTGGGAATACGTGAGGGTGCTTCAGTCTATTTTCTGACTCAGATGGGTGAAACTGCTTCAGTTGGTTTTAATGCGTCTATTTTTCTTTTCATTATTAATCTGCTTGTTCCGGCTTTAATTGGTGTTGGAATGTTTTTAAGAAAAAATGATAATTGATTCTTTCCCAGTATTACTATACTTATCTGCATTTACATTCTTTCTCTTGCATTATCTTTTCTTTTTACAAAAAATATATCGAGGATTAAAAAAAATAAGATTGAATACGAGCGAAACAATTCCTCATGAGTTTGTCTCCATTATCATTCCGTTCCGAAATGAAAAAGAGAATATTTTAGCCAACTTGAAATCAATTGAATCTCAGTTTTATCCTCAGGAAAAATTTGAAGTTATTTATGTTGATGATTCTTCGGAGGATAACTCACTTGAGTTACTAAAAAAAAATATTAAGAAGAATAATATCAGAGTTTTATCAGTTCCTGATGACTTTTCAAAAAATGCCCACAAGAAGAGAGCAATCAGATATGGAATAGAAAATGCGAAAGGAATGATAATCGTAACAACCGATGCAGATTGTATTCACGATGAAGAATGGCTGAAATCATTAATGCAGTCATTTGATTCCGTAACTGGCTTCGTTTCGGGTCCTGTTGAGTTTGACACAGATACTAGCTTGTTTGCAGAATTTCAGAAATTGGAATTTGCTGGTTTGGTTCTTTGTGGTGCTGGATTAATTGGCTCCGGACATCCAACTATCTGTAACGCTGCAAATATTGCCTACAGAAAAAAAGTATTTGATGAGGTGGGTGGTTTCAAAGATCAGATGAATTTATCTTCAGGTGATGATGAATTACTTATGCAAAAAATCGCTAAAGATTCAGACTTTCAAGTAAAATTCTGCATTCATAAAAAATCAATCGTTAAAACATCTGCAAATAAAACAATTCGAAATTTTTATCAACAAAGAAAAAGATGGGCAAGCAAAGGATTGTTCTATAACGATAAGAGTCTCGTGTTGAAGCTCATTCTAATTTATGCATTTTATGCCGGATTGATACTTCAAATAGTTCTAGGATTATTTGAATATCCTGTATTTCTGCTTTCATTTCTAGTTTCAATGCTATTAAAAATTATCTTTGAATTTCGAATTCTAAATAAAGGTAAAGAGTTACTTTTCAACAACCTTCAGTTGAAATATTTAATAACTGCTGAGATTTTTCAAATCCCATATATCATCTTAACTGGTATGGTTGGATCCTTTGGCAATTACTTGTGGAAAGCCAGAAAAGTTAAACGATAGTTTTTCAGCATACACTTCGATATACTTCTGTCTAATTAAATAGACACAATACTTTCGTATTCAGCTTAAATTTCAACAAAATCAATTTAAAGCAATTGGCACCTTCATTGAGTTTTTAGAACTGTAAAACATAACACGGAGGTGTAAAATGAAACGGATCATAATTCTTGCAGTAGTTCTTTTTGTCGCAGTAACTTTTAATGCGGAAGCAAAAAGACATAATCACGGGGTGGGTGGATATTTCTACACACAACTCGCACCATACGGATCATGGATTGAAGTTGATTATGGAGTTGTTGTTTGGAGACCTACTATAATTCGCACTAACTGGTCGCCTTATAATGTTGGTAGATGGGTCTGGACATACGACGGCTGGTATTGGGATTCGTACGAACCTTTCGGACATATCACTTATCACTATGGCAGATGGTACTATGATGATTACTATGGATGGCTCTGGTA
>CAZLJI010000080.1:0-6361 GCA_964559565.1 uncultured Ignavibacteriaceae bacterium
AAAATGCAAGTAAGGTAACAGTTGGATTATCTGATAAGAGACAATTTGATGCAACAGTTGTTGGAACAGATCCGCTGACTGATCTTGCAGTTGTAAAGATAGATGCGAATAATCTTCCGGTAGCATTTCTCGGTAATTCAGATAATCTTAAAGTTGGTCAATGGGTTATGGCAATTGGTAATCCGCTTTCATTATCATCTACTGTTACTGCAGGAATTGTTAGCGCAATTGGAAGAGGTCAATTAGGATTAATCAGAGATAGCTATGGTGTTGAGAATTTTATTCAAACTGATGCAGCGATTAATCCAGGAAACAGCGGCGGTGCACTTGTTGATTTATCTGGTTCCGTTATTGGTATAAATTCGGCGATTGCCGCAGGTGGTGGTGGAACATACATAGGTTATGGTTTTGCAATTCCTGTTAATTTAGCCAAAGCCGTTGCTCAAGATTTAATTACGCATGGAAAAGTTAGCAGAGGTTATATTGGAATTAATATTGGTGAGGTTGATAATGCAATTGCAAAATCACTGGGAATGGATGCACCAAAAGGAATTATCATTCAAGGTATTGTTGAAGACGGTGCAGCTTCAAAAGCTGATTTGAAAGCCGGAGATATCATCCTAGAAATAGATGGTCGTGAAGTAAACAGACCAAACGAATTGCAAAGTTACGTCGCATCTCTGACAGCTGGAACTACGGTCAGCCTAAAGATTTTCAGAGATGGCAAAACGATGGACAGAAAGGTAACTCTAAAAGCACGTGATGAAGAAGTTAAAACTGAACCTGTTTCAGATAAAGATAATCCGAAAGATAAAAATGAAGGCGGATCGACTTCTGCAACTTTTGATGACATAGGGTTGACTGTAAAAAATCTTTCTGAAAAAGATAAGTCTGATTACAAGCTTGATAGCGGTGTGATGATAACACAGGTTAAGCCTTTTAGTAAAGCTGAGGATCAGAAATTATTTTCAGGACTTATCATCACTGAAGCTGATAAAGAAAATGTTGATAATATTAATGACTTCAAGAAAATAGTTGAGAATAAGAAAGGTTCAGCACTTTTGCTGAAGGTTGTAGATAAGGAAGGAAATAACAGGTTTGTAGGAATCGAAATACCTGAATAGAAAGTGGCTCAATTTTCTAATGAAAGACGCCCGCATAAACGGGCGTTTTTTTATATTTGCCTGTAAATAAAAAATTATAAAATTATGATTAGATTTTTAACTGCCGGTGAATCTCACGGAAAAGCTCTTTCAGCAATTGTAGAAGGGTTTCCGTCTAACCTTCCTGTATCTTCTAAATATATTGGCCTTCATCTTAAGAGAAGACAGGGTGGTTATGGCAGGAATGCCAGAATGAAAATTGAGTCCGATTCAGTTAAAATATTGAGCGGGATTCGATTCGGAAAAACTCTTGGTTCACCAATTTCTTTTTTGATTGAGAATAAAGATTGGGTCAACTGGGAAGATGTGTTGAACGTTGAAAAGCCTATAGGATCAATTAAGAAAATTACAATTCCTCGGCCGGGACATGCAGATCTTGTGGGAGTATCAAAATACAATTTTGTTGATATAAGAAATTCAATCGAGCGATCAAGTGCTAGGGAAACCGCTGCAAGAGTGGCTGCAGGTTCGGTTGCCAGAAAATTCCTTGAACATTTTGGGATTCAAATCGGAAGTTTTGTTGAGAGTATTGGCGGCATAGATTCATCAAAAGATTATTATAATCAATTATTACAGAATAAAACTTCATTAGGTAAAACTGGTCGTGATATTTATGTTAAAGCCGATAAAAGTGTTGTTAGAGTTCTTGATAAAATTCAAGAGAAGAAAATTATCGATAAGATAAAATCAATTAAGAAAATTGGAGATACTTTAGGTGGAACTTTTATAACCATAGCTACAGGTGTTCCAGTTGGACTTGGAAGCTTTATGCATTATGATAGGAGACTCGATGCCGATATAGCTTTTCATATGATGTCAATTAATGCTGTGAAAGGAGTGGAGATTGGAAATGGATTTGCGAGCGCTGAACAATTTGGTTCTCAGGTTCACGATGAAATAATAATTAATGGAAAAAATTTTTCGCGTAAAACAAATCACTCTGGTGGTATAGAAGGAGGAATTTCAAATGGCCTACCCATTATAATCAGAACAGCAATGAAACCAATTTCAACTTTATCAAAACCACTGAATAGTATTGATCTAAGTTCTATGAAAAAAGTTGTATCCAGATATGAACGAAGCGATTTCACAGCAGTTCCTTCTTGTGCAGTTATTGCTGAAAGTATGCTCGCCTGGGTTATTGCTAAACACTTCCTGATAAAGTTTGGCGGCGATTCGCTTGAGGAAACCAGAGATAATTTCAATTCATTTACAAAAAAATCGTTCAACAGAATTCGAAAAGGATTTAAGAGATAGTATGATTAAGGTGAAAGTATTTACGTTTAATCTGTTTTCTGAAAACACAATTGTAATTTGGGATGATGAAACGAAAGAAGCAGCTATTATCGATCCTGGAACTTCAACATCGGAGGAAGAAAATATTCTATCAGATTTTATTTCATCTGAAAACTTGGAAATAAAATATCTGATAAACACTCATTGTCATATTGATCACATTCTTGGCTGCAAGTTTGTGAAGGAAAAATATAATCCGGTTTACTATGCCCCAGAAAAGGATATACCTTTACTCGAGCATGCTCAGCAACAAGCTCAAATGTTTGATATTATTCTTGAAGAACCCCCTAAACCTGATCAGTTAATAGACGAATCAACGGAGATTTCACTCGGCGATTCAAAACTGAAATTCTTATTCACTCCAGGACATACCCCTGGAGAGTTTTGTATTTATTTAGAGGGAGAAAAAATTTGTATTACTGGTGATGTTCTGTTCAATGAAAGTATTGGCAGAACGGATTTATGGGGTGGTGACTATAAAACTCTCATCGAATCTATTGAAAATAAATTATTTATTCTTCCTGATGAAGTTGTAATTTACCCGGGGCATGGTGAAACAAGTACGATTGGATATGAAAAACAAAATAATCCGTTTCTTGTTTAGTAAGACATTTAATTTTTTGAACGAGGTTTACTATGAAAGATAAAATTGACAAACTCTCCAGGCTGAAAGAAGAAGCAAAGCTCGGTGGTGGTGAAGAGCGAATTAAAAGTCAGCACGAAAAAGGAAAATTGACAGCCCGGGAAAGAATTGAATTACTCGTTGATGAAGGCAGCTTTGATGAAGTTGATATGTTTGTTAAACATCGTGCAACAGATTTTGGATTAGATAAACAGCACTTTCCCGGAGATGGTGTCGTTACCGGATTTGCTAAAATTGAAGGAAGACCTGTGGCATTGTTCAGCCAGGATTTTACTGTGTTTGGCGGCTCACTATCAGAAACGCACGCAGAGAAGATTGTTAAAGTGATGAAGATGGCGATGAAGGCTGGCATTCCTGTTATAGGACTGAATGATTCAGGTGGTGCTAGAATTCAGGAAGGAGTAGTTAGTCTCGGAGGTTATGCGGATATTTTTTTACTGAACACCCTTGCTTCGGGAGTTATACCTCAATTATCGGTTATACTTGGACCGTGTGCTGGTGGGGCAGTATATTCACCCGCAATAACAGATTTTGTATTCATGGTTAAGAATACTAGTTACATGTTTGTTACCGGTCCAAACGTTGTTAAAACTGTAACTCACGAAGATGTCAGTTTTGAAGAACTTGGTGGTGCAGAAACACATGCAAGTAAAAGTGGAGTTGCACACTTTATTTTTGATAACGAAATTGAAACTTTACTGAATGTAAGAAAACTTCTGAGCTTTATTCCTCTCAACTATCGAGATAAAAGTCCGGAAAAGGAATTTGACCTAAGTAAATTATCACCCGAATTTAAACTTGACAAAATCATTCCTGATAGTCCTAATAAACCTTATGATATGAAAGAGATTATTAATCTAATTGCTGATGACCAGGATTTTTTTGAAGTCCATCAGTACTACGCTGAAAATATTATATGTGGATTTTGTAGAATAGGAGGATTGGCAATTGGTGTTATTGCAAATCAGCCGCAAGTGCTTGCAGGAGTATTGGATATAAATGCCTCAACAAAAGCGGCACGATTTGTCAGATTCTGTGATGCATTTAATATACCAATGCTTGTCCTTGTTGATGTTCCCGGATTTTTACCTGGTACTGAACAGGAATGGAATGGAATCATCCGACACGGAGCTAAATTGCTGTTTGCTTTCAGTGAAGCGACTGTCCCAAAAATTACTGTAATAACTCGTAAAGCGTACGGCGGAGCGTATGATGTTATGAATTCAAAACATATCCGTGGAGATTTTAACTTTGCGTGGCCGTCTGCAGAAATTGCTGTAATGGGACCGAAAGGTGCGGTTGAAATCATATTTAAAAAGGAAATTTCGAAAGCCAAAGACCCGGAAAATGAAATCGAGAAGAAATTATCAGAATACATAGAAAAATTTGCCAATCCCTACATTACAGCAGAAAGAGGTTACGTCGATGATGTTATTGCTCCTCACGAAACGAAACAAAAACTAATTAATGCTTTTAATATTCTTCGCACAAAAGTTGATACTAATCCGAAGAAAAAGCACGGCAATATTCCTTTATAGTCATTAAGCCAATGTTATTAGATGAGTTATAGAAAACATCTAATTTTCTACTTGATAAAAGATTTATAAAATACTAAATTTGAAAAAGTAATTTTTAAACCAGAGAGAACATATGAGGCAATACTTTCTTAAGTTACCGCTTATCTTTATAATCCTAGCCATCCTCTATTCTTGCAGCAGCAGCGATGAAATTACCCAGAAGAAAGATGATGCACTTAATAACAAAGGTAATGTAGTTGCGGAAATGCTTGAACAGGCCAGGCAATTCTATCTTACTGCGCTTGAAAAACAAAATCTTAGTTTAGTTGAGGAAGCTGTTCAAAACTATGAATCGGCTTTAGGGATAATCAATAACTTAAGTTACTATCCTGGTGTTGATAATAATGAAGCATATATTGAACTAGAGACAGCGATAATAGAAGACTATAAATCGTATGTAGACGGTTTATCAGAACTTCCACCTGGGGTATCTTTAGCTGCACTTGAGGAATGGATGAAAGGATATGTATCCGAGATTGAACTTTCAGAGGAAAGCCAGCAAGAAAGAGAAATTATACCTGCCGATATTCCGCTTGAAGTAAACGGCTACGTTGAACAATACCTGACTTATTTCACCGGTAAAGGTGAACGATCGATGCGTTTATGGTTGGAGAGATCCGGAAAATATTTTCCGATGATGTCAAGTATTTTTGCTTCAGAAGGAGTCCCAAAACAACTAGTCTATTTAAGTATGATGGAAAGTGGTTTAAATCCTACAGCAAGATCATGGGCAAGAGCTGTCGGTTTATGGCAATTCATCAAATCTACTGGGAGTCTTTACGGATTGGAAGGAGGCTTCTACTATGATGAGAGAAGGGATCCTGTAAAATCTACAACAGCTGCTGCAAAGCATTTAAAAGATTTATATAGTTCATTAGGAGATTGGTATCTAGCGCTTTCTGCATACAATTGCGGTGAAGGTCGTGTTAGAAGAGCGATGCAGAAATCAGGGGCGAATGATTTTTGGTCATTAAGAAAATATCTTCCAAAAGAGACAAGAAATTATGTCCCTCAATACATCGCGGTATGTATAATTGCGATGGACCCTGTTGCATACGGTTTCAATAATATTGAATTCCAAAAGCCGCATCAGTTTGAAACTTATAATGTTCCAGGTGCAGTTGACCTTGGATACCTTGCAACAATTTCAGGAACTGATTTGGAAACATTGCAGGACATGAATCCGGAGCTTACTCAGTTGAGCACTCCGCCTGATTTCCCTGGTGGTTATCCCTTAAAAATTCCTAAAGGTTCTTTGGAACAGTTTGCTGCTCAGATGCAGAATATTCCCGAATCTGCTCGCAGAACCTTTCTGGTTCACGAAGTCAGAAAGGGTGAAACACTTAATAAGATTGCAAAAACTTATGGAGTGTCAATTTATGAATTGGCAGATGCAAATAATATCTCTACAAAATCAAAATTATACGTTGGCGTTCCTCTCAGAATTCCAGTTCTTGTAAATCCAAATCAAAACGATTACTCGCACAATTCTGATATAACTATTGCTCAGGATAATGGAAATAAAACAGACCAGGAATATGTATCTCCGTATCATTCACTGAATGGTAAAACAGATGAGAGTATTGATGTGGCCGTGAATGAAACTGACGAATCGGTTTCAGAATCTACTACTAAAAACGATGAGACGTTGTTAACAGAATCTTCTGTTGAAGAAAAGGAGA
>CAZLJI010000080.1:6371-8433 GCA_964559565.1 uncultured Ignavibacteriaceae bacterium
TGCAATCATTCCCGATGGATACGTGTCCGTAACCTACAGAGTAAAAAAAGATGATAGCTTATTGGGTATAGCTGACTTGTTTAGCACCAGAGTTAGTGATGTTAGAAACTGGAATAACATTCCATATACTTCGTCAATAAGAATTGGACAGCAATTGACGATTTATGTTCCTGAGGATAAACAAAATTATTATGCTAGTCTGGATAAGAGTACTGAGATAGTAGAAAAAGCTCCGAAAGTATATACAGAAACTTCAAAACCAAGCTATGTGTATCATAAGATCAGTCGTGGCGAAAATCTTGGTTTAATAGCAACTCAATACGGGGTTAGTATTGCAGCGATTAAAGAATGGAATAATCTGGATAATAATAAAATTGTTGCCGGCAAAAAGTTAAAAATATATACTGATGAAAGCTACGCTCCTACAAGTACAGATGTAACTTCAAAAAATACTAAAGGAAGTGTTTACAGCTATAAAGTAAGAAAAGGTGATTCATTAAGTGAAATCGCTGAAAGATATCATGTTTCGATTGCTGAACTGAAAAAATGGAATGGACTGAAAAGCAACAAAATAAATTCCGGGCAAACTTTAAAAGTTTATACGAATGAAACTACAACTTCATTGGTTGAAAGTACTTCATCACCAAACAGTAATGTCAGCTATCACAAAATTAAACAGGGTGAGTCTCTGGGAAGCATAGCTGAACTTTACAAAGTTACCGCTTCCGATATCAGGGAATGGAATAGCATCAGCGGTAATAAAATAATTGCCGGTACTACACTAAAGATCTATTCTGATTCATCACCTGATGTCGTTTCAAACAACGCATCGCAAAAAACTGAACTGACAAGCGAATCAATAAATCACCAGATTCAGTCAGGTGAAACCATAATTGCGATTTCCGAACTGTACGGAGTTTCTGTCGAAGATATTAAGCGATGGAATAATTTAAGCAGCAGTAAAATAGTTGCTGGAAAAACTTTAATAATTTACTCGAGTGGAAATGGTAATCATAAGATTTCAAATACTACTGTAACTCAAAAAGCTGTAAAATCTGAATTTCACAAAGTTAAAAAGGGTGAAACGCTCGGTGGTATTGCTGAAAACTACAAAGTGAGCATTGCAAGTATCCAACAATTAAATAATATTAAAGGTAACAAAATAATTGTAGGTCAGGAGTTAAAGATTCCAAAATCTTCCGATGTTAGTACCTCAAAAAATAAAGCTGGTATTCATACAGTTGAGAACGGTGAAACCCTTTACTCTATAGCCATTAAGTACAATACTTCTGTGCAAAAAATTAAAAAGCTTAATAATCTTAGCAGCAGTAAAATTATAGTTGGCCAGAAATTAAAAGTAAGTTGATTACCAAAAAATCTCTTATTAGTTTTAACAGTAATTAAATCGTTCTTTCTTTATTTAAGTTTAAGCCGTTAGGGGTGTTTTCCCAAGCCGATCCGTCAAATGCCGGATAAATGGGATGACTGAGATAATACCCTAACAACTGATCTGGGTAATGCCAGCGTAGGGAAACGGGCTAAAAGCCTTCTCACCATCACAATTTGATTGATTGAGATTTTAGCCGTTTCTCCGAAGGAGTCCTTCGGACTATAAACGGCTTTTTTATTTTAAACCGGAGGGTAAAATGAAAATCTTATTCATTCTATTAATCTTATTTAATCTTTCTGCATTTGCCCAGCGAATCAACATTCATGGTAAAGTTGTTGATGCAGAAACAAGTTCACCGTTACAAAATGTAAATATTTCTGTGCCAAGCAAAGCCGGAGTTGGAACATCATCTAGTAGTAATGGCGAATTTATTTTATCAACTGAACTTTATCTAACAGATACACTTCTAATTAGTCATATCGGATACGAAACCGGAATGGTAACGATCGAACAGCTAATCAATATTTCCTCCGTGCAAAGTACAGAAGGAAATATCCTTTATACTTTTCATTTGAATAAAAAAGCAATTCCCTCACAAACTATTCTTGTGGAGGCATCAGTTGGAGTGAAAGGAATCACAGACGCGGGAATGCGGAGAATTAGGGACCTTGT
>CAZLJI010000080.1:8443-8755 GCA_964559565.1 uncultured Ignavibacteriaceae bacterium
GCATTTGATCAGATAAACGCAAAAGAGATTGAAAAGAATTATACACTTTACGACATTCCAAAATATTTGAGTGATATGCCGTCAACCACTTTTTATTCTGAAAGTGGTACCGGAATCGGTTATAACTATTTAAGTATCAGGGGCTTTGATCAGAGAAGAATATCTGTTTCAATAAATGGTATTCCTCAAAACGATCCTGAAGATCACAATGTGTATTGGCTTGATTTTCCTGATTTGCTTGCAAGCACTGAACTGATCCAGGTTCAGAGAGGTGCAGGATCGGGTGTATTCGGTTATCCCGCAATTGGCGGA
>CAZLJI010000081.1:0-8741 GCA_964559565.1 uncultured Ignavibacteriaceae bacterium
AACAATAGAAACAGTGTTCCTGCAAATGTAAGCATTAGCACGAATGGAACATTCGATCCGGTTAATCGTTTATTGAATCTAAATATTAATTCAACAGCTCTTCAGAATTTATCAGGAACCTTTAAAATGAATCTGATAATACTTGAGGATAGCTTAGTATATTCTCAATCTGGAAATACCAGTTGTCCCGGAGGGAGTCAATATCTTCATAACAATGTTGTTCGGGCAATGATTAATGGTGCTGAAGGAGAAATGCTGATTAAT
Organism: uncultured Ignavibacteriaceae bacterium; assembly: GCA_964559565.1. Taxonomy (GTDB): domain Bacteria; phylum Bacteroidota; class Ignavibacteria; order Ignavibacteriales; family Ignavibacteriaceae; genus IGN2. Next base: position 265 of record CAZLJI010000081.1, read on the forward strand.
GGGTCAACTTGGAATATTGGTGAAACAATTTCAAAAAATATTCAATATACAGTTCCGGCAAATTTTGTAATAGGAAAATGTAATCTTGTTGTTCTGGTTTACAAAGTACAGTCACCATTTTATCAATCTCAAATGCAGCAAGCAGTCAGGTTTACTTTTACAAATCTATCTCAAATTTCTATAACTGTTACCTCGCCCAATGGAGGAGAAAATATATTGGGTGGAAGCAATTATGATGTAACGTGGACCGCTCAGAATACAGATTCAGTCAAGATCGAATTTTCTTCAGATTCTGGAGTTAATTGGCTTCCGGTTGAAAATTTTTTTTTAAATACTGGTTTATTTAATTGGGATGTTCCGAAAACCGTATCAACTAATTGCAAAATCCGGATATCAAGTACAGCGAGTCCCGCAAATTATGATATAAGTAATAATTTATTCACAATCTATCCATTTCAATTTGATGTATTCACCGGGTGGAATTTAATTTCTGTCCCAATATTAAGTGAAGATATGAGTAAATCATCTTTGTTTCCAAATTCTGTCTCAGGTGCTTATGGTTACAACAATGGTTATTCGATCATTGATACTCTAAGAAATGCAGCAGGCTATTGGCTTAAATTTAATACTGGAGAAATCGTCGACCTTTATGGTAATTACATTACAACGGATACTGTGAATGTGGTTAGTGGGTGGAATATTATTGGACCTTTTGATGAAGTAATAAATATTAATTCAATAACTACACAACCACCCAACCTTTTAGCATCATCTTTTTACGGTTACGGCGGTGGATATTATATAGCCAATGAACTTGAACCGGGAAGGGGGTACTGGATTAAGGCAAATGTAAATGGGATAATTCAGCTAAATACAAATTTCTCAAGGAAAAATCGAAATTGATTCATAAAATAATTAATTAAAAATAGTCCGAAATTTAAATTTAATTAAACCTTACTGGTTGATGTGACAATAAAAAAATCAATTTCGATTTTTGACCATCCAATTATCTGATTCTCTTAAATTCAATTCTTCTGTTAGTTCTTCGGTTTTCCTCAGAATCATTAGGCACTCTTGGGTATTCTTCTCCATAGCCTTTTGCGATGATTCTGTCAGGAGCGATGCCTTTGCTGATCAGCCAGAATCTAACAGAGTCAGCTCTCTTTTGTGACAACACTTGGTTGTTGGAAGCACTTCCGACATCATCGGTGTGACCGCTTATTTCAACGATAATATTTCCATTCGTTTCCATAGTCTCAAGCGCACCCGATAAAACACTTTCGGATTCGGGAGTGATATCAGCTTTACCGGTTGAAAATGTTATACCTTCAAGAACAATTGATACTCCTGTTTTAACAATATCATCATCCGGATCTAGTGGATCAGTCCCGCGTCTTACTTCCATAAAGTCACTAACGGAACCGGCATCTGTGTCTTTGTTATTGGGATCGGTCTCGTATTTCATTATTTCATCACCATCTGATAAGCCATCGCCATCAGAATCAGCTTTCAGTGGGTTGGTAAAATAATTAAGAATTTCACCACCATCTGATAAGCCATCGCCATCAGTATCTGTTCTTAGAGGATTGGACTCGTACTTAAGGACTTCATCACCATCTGTTAAGTCGTCACTGTCAGAATCAACTTTCATCGGATCTGTTTTATGATTAAGAACTTCAGCGCCATCTAACAATCCATCGCTATCTGAATCATTTATTAATGGATTAGACTTGAATTTCATTATTTCGTCAAAATCACTTAGCTCATCTTTATCTGTGTCTGTTTTTAGCGGATCAGTTTGATAAATTAATACTTCATCACCATCTGATATTCCATCCCCATCTGTATCCGGATTCTTTGGATCAGTGCCGAATTTTTCTTCATCACATCTTCCAAGTCCATCTGTGTCCTTGTCAGACTCACAACTCTCGCTCAACAAAGTTAATCCAATACCTGCGTTGATATAAGAATCCCAGATTTTACTACTTTCACTCTTGTAACCATTGAGGTCATAGCTTGTTGAAAATCCGCCACCCAGTGAAAAGTCGAATAAAACGTTTTCCGACAGAATAAACTCAGCACCGATACCAAATGGAAATATTCCAGCCCAACCTGCATCTTTAGTTGGTTCTCCACTTGCTATTTCTGATGGCTTGGTTGTTAAATCAAAACTCATAACTCCAGCGCCAGCATAAAAGTAGGGATTCCAATTTTCCATGTCCCATGGACTAACTCTCATTCTGACATTAACAGGAATTATTGTGGTTCTATGTTCACCATATGAAATTTCAGGATCAGCGAAGTAAGCTTCGCCCGCATAAATTCCATATCCAAGAGTTAATTGCATCTCTAAAGATTTTGTTACTCCAAAGCCAAAGAATGCTTCCCCCAAATATGAAAATTTAAACCAATCGAATGACATATTATCATAACCGGAAAAACCAAAATTAGCAAATTCGTTTTCAGGAAAGAGAATACTCCCACGCACACCAAACTTAGTACCCCAATCTTTTAATTGTGCATTTGATGAATTAGTAGTTAAAACAAGTGAAATTAAAATCAGTAAAAGTATCTTTCTTCTCATTTTATTATCCCCCTTCTACAGAGTTAAGTAAAAATTTTTTAGTGATTGCGATGAATGCAATCTTATTGAATGATTAAATAAAGGAGTATGCATAATGCTAAACGAAAAGGAGCGTCCATTAAACTTGGAATGATATTTATTCAAAAATTGCCCTTTTGAGGATTGTTAAATTATACAATAAAATTGTAGAATCAATAGTTAGTTAGAAAAAAAGCATTATCTCTCATAGTATTGAAAATTTTAACTGAACTGAAAAATTTTCCTCGAATACGATAAAATTGTCGGGACAATACCTTTAAAGAATGGTTTTTATTGCCGATTATAAAATATCAGCCATAACTTGATGACAAATATAAATCAACCTATTGAACTTTTTAACCTAGTTTATTACGTTTACAGCAGGGTTTACTTCATATAATAAATGTGTGTCCATCTTATTTATAAAATAAATATGCTGAAGGTTTATACCGAAGGCAGAAGTTGTTTGTCCCGACTTACCAGGTAAAATAGTGGAGGACATTAACTTTGCCAAAGAACAAATAAAGTTCCTGGAATATATATCCATGAATTAATAAATTTATTTATGAAGAAAATGTTGCTGATAATTTAACATAACTCATCAGAATTTTGATAAAGTGTAAAATGAAGGTTATTACAGTTACTCTGATTATTTTATTATTGATTACTTCAGGATGTTCAGATAATGATCCAAACATTACAGAACCCACGAATAATGCTGATAGCTCATATTTCCCACTCAAATCTGGTAATAAGTGGGTATATGAGGGTTATTGGTTTCCTCAAGTATTGCCAACTGATACTTTAGAATGTATGAGCCCGTATAACAAAGATGGTTACGATGTTTTTTCTTTTAATTCAAATTTTTATTCTGGTTATGATGACTGTTTTTTTAATCTGAGGGGAAATGGTGAAGGCTTGAGTCTGAAAGGAGACTCGCTATTCATGTTTATAAATAAGGAGGGCTCGTTGAAAAAATATCTTCTCATACCTCCGAATACTTATGTTGGGCGTATTGATACTATTTATTTATGGGGATATGAAGGAATGATTACACTGAAAACATTGGCAATTGACGAAATCACTGAAGTACCAGCTGGTAATTTTAGTTGTCTAAAGATGGTAGTTCGATGGGGGAATAATGAATTGTATACCTTATGGTTTGCCAGAGGAATAGGAATAATCAGAGTTGAAAATAATTTAATTTATGAATATGATATAATTGAGTTACGGTCATATTCCTTTCCTTAATTTCCTTAGGAAGCATGAACCTTTGCACTAGTTACTTTTCTTCGTTAAAAATTTTTTTTAGTTTAACCTAACTCAGTATGTCTTGTCTTACTCAATTATTTTGGTTTAGTTTGTAACAGCAAATTTATTAATGAAGGGTGTTATGAAAGTTGATAGTATTCCAATTTTGATCTTATCGATTTTATTCTTTTTGGATGTTCCTATTTACTCTCAGAATGAAGCTAAAGAGATTTACAAACGGGGAGTTCAGCTTGCTATTCAAGGGGAATTCGAAAAAGCAAAAAATGAATTTAATAAAACTCTGAAAGTTGATTCGATGTACAGTCAAGCTGAAATTGGCTTAAAAACAATTAAAGACGTATTTCAAAAGAAAATAAAGCAAGATACAGGAATTCATATCTTTAAAGGTGTCTACTATCATGAAGAAGGCAAGTATGAGCAGGCGATAGGTGAATATTCAAAGGCAATTGAGGGAAACCTGAACTACGCTGAAGGATACAACAATAGGGGTCTGAGTTATTACAACCAGTCTAAATATGAGCAAGCTATTAGAGACTATACCAAAGCCATTGAGTTAAATCCACAGTACGCTGATGCATATAATAATCGAGGAATTGTCTATTATGATCAAGGTCAGCATAATCAAGCAATTAAAGATTATAGTAAGGCCATTGAGGTAAATAAATCGGATGCTAAAGCCTACCACAACCGTGGATTAGTATATATGGTTGTCTTGAAGGACAAAGAGAAAGGCTGTGCTGACTGGAAAAAGGCCTGCGAGTTAGGTGAATGCTATAATTATAATATTGCTAAAGAAAAAGGGTACTGCCCTTAATAAGTTATTTGGAACTAATATTACCATTTATACTTTTTAATAAGTTGAAAATATTTTTCTTTTTTAAAAGAAATAATAATTTATTTTGATTTATTACTGCATACTATAGTCCCGCAAAGTCTGCTTTCCTGATCCTCCTTTTTTTTGTTTTAATTTTACTTTTAAATAATCCAATATTGCTAAATAGCAAAGATAGTTGCATCTAACAAAATTTTTTATTACAATTCAATCAGTAATTCTTCTCTGCTTCGGGAGGGCAGCAATATAGAGTTTAATTACTGATTTTCCACCAAACCCTGTACACCACCTTCTTTTTCGAAGTATTAAGATTAATTCATTTTAAAATTAATAAATTTTCAAGCGGCAAATCTATATTATGAGGCTGTATATGATGTCCGTGTGTAAATCTATCTCCGAATTAATACTTAGTCCAACGCAAATCAAACGAATTATTAAACTCAACACTTCTTCATTTAACAACTCTGCGAATATTTCATTTATCATAAAGCTCTTTGAAAGGAGGCGATTCATTGGCAGTGAAAAAAATCATTCATTCATTCTAAAATACTTTAAGGGAGGTGATAAATGGAAATAAATATATTGAATTTTTGTATTCTTTAATTAATTAATTTATTCAAAAAATTATTATGGGGTACTAAAATGAAAAAGTTATTTTTTGCTATAACTATAATAGGCCTTGTCTTATGGATTGGTTCATGTCAGGATGAAAGAGATATTCCTGTTACAACTGATCATAAACTAAATAAACCTATTGTATTACCTGATAACCAATTTCCTGATTCAGAATTACCACCAGCGACGGTTCCACTGATTAAAGCAGTTCCAGAAGTTAAAACACCATTAGAGGATATGGAAGAATCATCATTAACACCAGATTTGCTTGAAGCAACACTGCGAGAAGGTGAATCTGTGATGGAGCATAAAAACTTATTCCTCCCTGCAAATATTACACCACCGAAAACTGATATACTAATTTGCTTTGATTTAACAGGAAGTATGGGCCAAGAACTCAATAATGTAAAGGTTGATGCAGCAAATATAATTACTTCTGTTCGAGCTTCAATAAGCGATTCCTGGTTTGGTGTCATATCCCATATGGACTATGTTGGATATTTTACTGGATGTGGTTACGGAGATACTTATGGAAGTGCTTCTTATGGTGATTATCCATATATGCTTAATCAATCAATAACAGACAATAGTACGAATGTTGTCTCTGCAATTAATTCGCTATCACTGGGGAATGGTTGGGATGGACCTGAGAATTATACTCGAGCATTTTATGAGTCCTATTCTGATCCAAGTTTAGGTTTTAGAACAGGCACAAAAAAAATTGTGCTGGCATTTTTAGATGCAATCCCACACGATTGTGCATATAACGCCATAATTGGTGGTTCAAATACTACAGGCCCAGATCCAGGAAGGGATGCCATTGCTAATACCGCAGATGACTTAGCTATTCTAAACGTACTAAATGGAATGCTTGCAAATAATGTTACCCTAATTCCAATATTTAGTGGCACTGGTTTTTATGATTTATGGCAAGCATATGCAGCCGTAACAGGTGGGCAGGCATTTCAAATTAATCCCGATGGTACTATTCCTGGTGGTACCGATATTCCTTCATATATTACAAGCATCATTTCTGGATCGATAACAGAATTTAATGAAGTTAAATTAGAAGTGTGTGATCCTCTCTATAGTGCTTGGCTAACATCATCGTCTCCATCTTCTTATACTGATGTTGTTTTAGGTGAAGATATTAATTTACCGTTTGATATTAATATAACAGTACCAGCAGGGACACCCGATGGAGAATATTGCTTTGAAATTTGTGCTGTTGGTGATGGTGTTGAATTAGACAGACAGAATGTATGTATCACTGTAGTTAATGAAATTGAGGTGCCGCTTGACATAAAACCACAGTCTTGTCCCAATCCAGTTAATTTTCGAGATAGAGGTTTATTACCAGTTGCGATACTGGGTACTGAGGACTTTGATGTTACATTGATTGATATTTCAACTATTACACTCTCTGGAGTTTATCCAATGAAATGGGATTATGAAGATGTGGCAACTCCATACTATGATCCAATAATGGATTGTTATTCTTGTTCCACAGATGGTATGGATGGATATTTGGATCTTACTCTCAAATTTGATGCTCAAGAATTTATTGCTACCTTAGGTCCTACTGCAGGTGGTGATTGCGTTACAGTTGAAATAAATGGTCAATTATATGATGCTACACCAATTATTGGATCTGATGTCATTAAAATTATTATGAAGTAATACTTTTTGACATCAATTTTAATTTATCCCACTCATACCACATTGAGTGGGATTTATATTTAATTACACCAAAATCATCAAGCTTTTCTAATTATTATTTCTAAGATTGTTTATCTTTGTATACTAGACAAATACGACTATCTAAATTGATAAAAACAATTCATCTAAAAATACTATTCCTCATTATTTTGAGTTTAACCTGTTACGCTCAGAATCAATATACAGTGATGTCCTATAACTTGTTGAACTATCCAGGAAGTGATTCTGCCATCAGAAATCCTTACTTCAGAACTGTAATTGCGAATACACAACCAGATATATTAGTTGTTCAGGAGATTTTATCCCAGACTGGTGTTAATGGTTTTTTAAATAATGTTATGAATGTTGCATCTAGTGGATATGCAGCAGGAACATTTATTGATGGGCCGGATACAGATAATGCTTTGTTTTATAAAACTGAGTCATTCACTTTTTTAGCTAATAATATTATTACGACTTCACTTAGAAATATAAATGAATTTGTGCTGGCTGAAAATATCACAGGCGATACAATTCGAATTTATTCGGTTCATCTCAAGGCTGGCACAGCATCATCGGATCAGCAGCAAAGATTAGCAGAGATATCAACTTTAAGAAATGTTACGGATAATTTACCAACTAATTCGAATTTCATAGTTTGTGGTGATTTCAATATTTATAGCTCAAACGAATCTGCCTACCTTAAATTAAAAGATCAAATCACCCAGGGTTACTTTATTGATATTTTTAACTTACCCGGAACCTGGAATAATGAATCCTATGCTTTTTACCACACACAATCTCCAAGAACGCGACAGTTCAATGGGGGAGCAACAGGAGGAATGGATGACAGATTTGATATGATTCTTTTCTCACAAGCTGTGATTGATTCAGGAAAAATATTTTTTATACCGGGTTCGTTTATCAATTATGGCAACGATGGGAATCATTATAACGATTCAATCAATAAACCACCTAATAATGTCGTTAGTCAACAGATTGCGGATGCTTTGCATTATAGCAGCGATCACATTCCAGTAATAGCAACAATAAAATTTGAACAGGATAATATTCTACACATCACTATTAGCCTGAATGATGGATGGAATATTATCTCTGTGCCTGTTCAAGCAAATGATATGACGGCTGCAACACTTTTCCCAACAGCGGTATCACAATTTTATAGTTATAACAATATTTATAATCAGGTAGATGTTCTGGAAAATGGCAAAGGTTATTGGGTTAAATTTGATAGTGACCAAAATAATACGATTACTGGTATCAATGTGGTACGTGATGAAATTTCAGTAAATCAGGGCTGGAATTTAATTGGTCCTTTTACTTCCGATATTTCCGTGAGTGATATAACAAGCTTTCCTCCGGGTATTATTACATCATCATTTATTGGATATGATGGTGGTTACACTCCGGCCGGTATACTTTTACCGGGAAAAGGAT
>CAZLJI010000082.1:0-8696 GCA_964559565.1 uncultured Ignavibacteriaceae bacterium
GTGAATTTATATCATCGTATTTAAATTTAATGATAAAATTGGTTATATAAAAACGGCGGTGGAATTTTTGAGCTTCACTCGTACGCTGTGCCGGATGATTTTCCACAAGAGGAAATCCGAAATCAATTCCTAAAAGAGTTCGAAGAATATTTTCCCGAAATAAAAGGTTACAAAGTAAAATACGAGTATTTACAAGTTAAGGATGATTTCACAGCATTTCACACAAATCTTTATAAGACTCGGCCTACCGTAAATACTCAAGTTGAAAATCTTTTTCTTGCTGGCGATTGGGTAAAGCTTGAAAGTCCCGCAATGTTAATGGAAGCGGCAACAACTTCTGCACTTTATGCTGCTAATTCTATATTTACGAAAGAAGGATTAAAGGAAGAAACTCTTTATTCGGTTCCATTAAGGGGGATTTTTACTGGCTGATTTCATATCTAGTCTTTGTTGCACCTTTGTACATAGTAGACTATTCAATATTTTAGCTTACATAATTTTTTAACATTAAGAAATTAATCTTCACAATAATTTAAGAGAGGGTATCATGAAAAAATTACTTGTTTTAGTGCTTGTTTTTACATCACTAAGTTTTGCACAAATAGAAAGTTTTGATTCAACTTACATTGATGGAATAAAAAAAGATCTTGGAGGAACATTTAAAGAAATAGTTAAAGACAATTTAAAATTAACTGAAGATGAGGCTAATAAATTCTGGCCTCTTTTTGATGAGTATATGGCTGCCCGTAGTCCTATTATGGAAGAAAAAGTTGCCATTACCGAAGAATTTATGATGAACTATTATGCAATGGATGACGCAACAGCAAAAGATCTCCTTGCTAAAACAATGAAGTCATATCAGGATTTACTTGACCTGAGAAAAGAGTACGTCAATAAAATGTTTGAACAACTTCCGGCTCCGATTGTCGGGAAATTTTTCCAGATTGATAACCGAGTTACCGCAGTTGCAGAAGTGGTAAGAATGTCTGCAACTCCTCTGGTTCGGGACGAAGAATAAAAATTTAATGTAAAATTTAAAGCCCCTGCAATTAGCGGGGGTTTTTTAATTTCGCTATCATTTAACTTGTCAAATAATGTCTTCACTTGTTCTCCTGTCAACAATTCTAATCACGCTTGCATTAATATTTTACTCACTCGGAGTTTGGTCTGAAAGAATTGCAAAATATTTAAAGCCTTGGCATGTTGTTTCTTTCTGGACAGGTTTCGCATTTGATATATCCGGAACTTATGCAATGCATTTGCTGGCAAAAGGCCCTTTCGATATAACCGAGCCTCACACATTAACCGGACAGATTGCTCTCTGGCTCATGCTGATTCACGCTGTCTGGGCAACAAGAGTTGTGATGAAGAATAATGAAAAACTCCGTTTGAGTTTTCACAAATTCAGCATTGCTGTTTGGCTGATATGGTTGATTCCTTACTTAGGTGGAATGTACCTTGGTATGAGTGGATAAAAACCACCCTCTCCTTTAGGCAGGGTAGGGCTATTTCTTCAACTTGTCTTGAAAAACTTTTTTAAACTTCTCAAGCTTGGGTGCAATTACAAAAGCACAGTAACCTTGGTTTGGATTGTTATTGTAATAATCCTGATGATAATTTTCAGCAGGGAAGTAATTAGTTAGTGGAGAAACCTCCGTAACAATTGGATTATCCCACGCGCCTGATTTATCAAGTTCGGCTTTGTACTTTTCAGCAAGCTGCTTCTGCTCATCATCATGATAGAAGATAACTGAACGATATTGCGGACCAACATCATTTCCCTGTCTGTTTAATGTTGTTGGATCGTGAGTCTTCCAGAATACTTCAAGTAATTCATCATAACTGATTACAGAAGGATCGTAAGTTATCTGTGTTACTTCTGCATGTCCCGTTGTTCCCGTACAAACTTCTTCATAAGTTGGATTAAGTACATGCCCGCCCGCATATCCTGAAACTACTGAGTAAACTCCTTTTAAGTTTTCAAATATTGCTTCTGTACACCAGAAACATCCCGAACCAAATGTTGCTTTCTCTAAACTATCCATATTTAAAATCTCTTCCGAATTTTTTTTGTTTTCTGATTGAATATTATTCAATTTGTTTTCGCATCCTCCGAAAGTAATAACCGACATTGCTGCAAATAAAAATAAAGTTCTAAACATTATTATCCTCAATTAATATGATTCTCAAAATAAAGATGAGGGTTTATTTGCTGTCTATCAAGTGAAAATATTAAGCATAAAAAACCCCGCAAAGGCGGGGAGAAATAAACCATTTAAAGGTGTGGTCTCTATTTTAATGTGCAAAGACTATACTTTTGCCGAATCTACATTATTATAAATACTTAATACTGTATCAATTTTAACTTTTTGAAACACTTGCATTACGTTATCAGCTAATCCGGCAATTTTAAATTCGCCGCCTCTGTTTCTTGTCGTTGCAAGCCCGTGAATTAGCATTCCGATTCCCCAGCTCGAAATAAACTTTACTGCGGACAGGTCAACAATTATGCAATTAGCTTTTTGCTCAAGTGAATTCAGAATTGCTTCCTGAAATTCCTGCGCCTCATAACCTAAAATCTGATCAATATCAAATTTTATGATTGAAAATTTATCTTCGGTTTTTGACGATATTTTCATTGCTCTACCTTTAAAGAATGATTACGTATTGAATACTTAAATAATTGTCTTCGCTGATGTGCTGAACCTTGAATCCTTGTTCAATCTAATTTCTTGAGTAAATATATAACAAAAAAGCATATCGAGGGCAACTGAAATTAATAAAAAAAGGAGCGGAAATTATCCGCTCCTCCAATTATTAAATGCAAAATAATTATTTGCCGAAAGTTACTTCCTGATAAATTTCATCGGAATGTTTCCCGGTGAAATATTTATCATAAGCTTTGTTGAAAGCATCACGAGCTTCTTTAGTTGACCATGCTGCCATAAAAAGTTCGTTGCTTGTCTGCATAGCTATCGGAAAATCTTCTTAAGTCTTTATTTCTGTCAGATCAGTCCTATTGAGTAAGCTATAATTAGTTGTTATCCGAACCAATAATGCTAATTGATATCTGAATGGTATCAGAGACTCTATTGGGAATAAAACTATTTCTCACCTCAAAATCTGAAAGTTTTATTTCAAACTTGGCAATAACACTTATTAAATTACCCGATATTATTGTTCTTGTTATATCGTTTTCCGCTAAATATCGCATAGTTGCGGTGGTATAAAATACTTTGGTTCTGCCATGGAATATAAGCTCTCCCGACAGAGAAATCTTAACTACATTATCTTCCATCAAATTTACATCATGAACTTCTTTTATCCGAAATGTAATGGTTGGATACTTTTCGGAATTTAACCATGACATACTTTGTAAATTCTCATCTCTTTGTTCAATGCCTGTTTTTAAAGAAGTTACAGATATTGAAATCTCTCCTTGTAACGTTGTTTTTATATCTTTAGCATCAAATGAAACATGACCCCAAACATTGTTTGATAGGCCTGAAATATTTTCATAACGGGCTTCACTAAAGAAAGTTGCTTGATTTCTACCTTCGCTATCTTTTAGATTAAAGGTCTGGACTCCCTTAGAAGGAAGATTAAAGCTCTGTGGCAGGATATTTATGCAAGTAATTAAAAATAGAATTAGTGTTTTCCACTCGTAGAACATATTCTTCCCCTTGTTAAATTATGTGATGAAATTAAAGTTTAGTAACAACAGTTTGCTGACAGAAAACATGAGCCCTATTATTAGATGTAAAAAGAGGAGCAGAAATTATCCGCTCCTCCAATTATTAATAGCAAAATAATTATTTGCCGAAAGTAACTTCCTGGTAAATCTCATCGGAATGTTTGCCGGTGAAATATTTATCATAAGCTTTGTTGAAAGCATCACGAGCTTCTTTAGTTGACCATGCTGCCATAAAAAGTTCGTTGTTTTTCTCCATTGCTATCGGAATATCCTCCCAGGTTTTTACTTCTGTAATTTCTATTACATCCCTATTATCATTTCCCCACCAGTGACGGATAGTTTTATGACTTATAACGTGAGGATTGTTGTCCCATACTTTCGTTTGAAACAAGTGTGTAAGCGAATCGAATTCTGCCATTGTGCCGTTTTCAGGAAACGCTCTTTCAAGATTTTGAACAATTACTGCATTACCGCCTGACTCCTGTGCAAATGTTTGGCCGCCAGTAGCAATTAATAATAACATTAGAACTGAACACACGATAATGTACTTCATAGCACTCCTTTTTTGTTTGTTGATAATTTTAACTTAGCTTAATTATTTAGTTGGTGGTGCCGGATATTGATTACGAATTGTATAAATATTATCCTTATGCGCCTGGAAATATTTTACTGTTGATGCCCACGCGCCGGGATGTCTTTTGCCAATCCTGCTTACATACTCATCCCAGAATTTGTCAAATGATGCCATATCCTTTGCGGTATACCAGGTATTGACATTCCACTCGTCGCCCCAGCTATGACTGAAATTTCCGAAACTGTAAATCATGCCTTCATCTACCAGCTCTCGCAAGATCGGGGCAAAAACCGAATCAGCCATTTTATTTACTTTAGCGACATCACCCATCGAAACCATATTAAAGCTTACAATAAGTAAGGGCTGTGCGTTGTTTTGTGCGAAATTATTTTCGCTGAGAAAAAGAAATGCAACAAGAATTATTGCAAGGAATGTTGTTGTTTGTTTCATAGCACTGGCTCCTTTTTGTTTGATGATTAGATTAATTGCAACAGACGGATGTTTCAACGTCTGTTCTATTTAAAGCTAATTTTTACTTGAGAAACGTCTCGGTTAATTCAGATTAAAATCTATATGACCTTGTTGACCGGGATTAGCGACCCACCACATATTCAACATACGTGAGTTTCCACCGGCACCGTCTAATGTAACAGGAGCGTTCCCATGAATTACCCATGCATTAACGTTAGGATCTTCAACTAGGAAGTCGAAACAGTAAGTCTCTCCCTCCCACTCATAACAAAATTCTTCAATTGTACCTGTGAATTTTGTGTTCATGTGCCCTGTGCCGAAATAACTCTGATTGTTGGTAAAGTCAAAGTAAGTTGCATTTGCTTGATTAGTATTTAACTTGACCGAAACAGTTCCGTCTGAATTCTGGCGCCAGAAATCACCGTTTCCATAACTGCCGTCAAAAAATGCCAACTCGCCACCTGTTATGTAGCAGATGAATCCCCATTCGGGATCTTCAATACATTCAACCGTAAAATTCTTTCCGATTCCGAGGGCATAACCAGTAGATGTGGGTTCAATAAAGTATGCCCCATTCCCCAGGTTATTCGCCGTCATAACCTTGGCTATGTGTTGGATCTTTTCTGTGTCAATTTGTTTTGCTAATGATTTATTATCATTGCTAGCAGACTCAGGATCAGATATATTCTCGTTACATGCAGAGAATATAAAAATGGATAATATAATTATCCCGAGAAATTTTTGGAAACTTCGCATGGAAGCCCCTTTCTTTTGGTAATAGTAACCATTGAATATTGAAACAGGCAAATTAATGTTCTGCCAGTTTCGTATTTATTTATTTACCGAAGTTGCCCTCAGTCATTTTGAATGCGGGAGAATGCATTTTATCTTTTCTACCCGCTTAGCCCCCGCTCACTGTTTTTTTATAGTTTATCGAATAATAATATTGTAGTTAAAAAAAATAGCTGATACTATTTTAATTTCTGAATCAACTCAACAGAAGATTCGCCCACGGATGGAATTGAACCCAATCCCTGCACCAGTTGCCAGAGATTATTTTCTTTAACAAAAGTATTTGACATTCTGAAAAAGAATTTCGATTGATTGCCCTTTACAACAACTGTCATCGGTGCATCAAAAACCGCAACAGCAAGATCGCCACATTCAGAAATTCTAATGGACAGGTTCCTTATCTCTCCAAAATCCACCGACTCAAACAGCTTCCAATCCTGATCAAGCTGATTCTGAAAATCAGCTTTGTTCTTATTTATCTCCGACACATCGCTTCCTAAAAAGTTAAACTCTTTAGAAGCAGAGAGCATGGCTGTTATAGTATTCATATCCTTTTTAGCATATGAAATGAGAAAAGACTCTATACGTGTCTTTATTTTATCTTTTTCAGAATCTATCTGTTCAGAAGTAAGTTTTTCAGACTTGCAGCCGCTTACCAGAAATGCGATGATAAAAAGCAATGAGAGTGTTTTCATAATGTCAGTTGTTTTTTCCAAATTGAACTGCTGCAAACATAGCTCACGGGGTTAGTGAAGGTATATAACAGATATTGCATTGTCTGGTAATTTTGTTGCAGACCTGCTAATTCAAAAAAACAGAGGAGTATTTACAGAATATAAATGAGATTATTTGTTTACGTCAGAGGGAAGGTAACCAAAATGTTTAGAAAAGGTTTTTGTGAAGTAGCTTGGATCTCCAAATCCAACCTTCCAGGCAATTTCAGCAATGCTTCCTGAGTTGTTTTGCAATAATTCCAGCGCTCTTTGCATACGAACTGATCGAATGAATTGAATTGCAGATTGATTTACAAGGGCTTTTAATTTTCTGTGAAGCTGTGAATGACTCAAATTCATCTTGCTGCTAAACTCCTCAACCGAAAACTTATCGTTACTAATGTTGCTTTCAACAACTTTCATTGCTTTTTCAAGGAAGCTTTTATCAACTGAGCCTGTTGCAATTTCTTTTGGTTTGATTATAAGCGAACTGCTGAATTTCTTTCTGAGAGTTTGACGGTTTTCAATCAGGTTTCTTACTCTTAGCGATAACTCTTTAGAGCTGAATGGCTTTGTAAGAAAATCATCTGCCCCGGTTTCCAGGCCTGTTATTTTGTCTTCTTCACCGGCTCTTGCGGTAAGTAAAATTATCGGAATATGACTGGTTCTTTCGTCAGCCTTAAGTTTTTTACATAATGAGTAACCATCCATTTCGGGCATCATAACGTCACTAATTACTAAATCCGGAATGGTTTCGATTGCTTTTTCACAGCCTTCTTTTCCTGTTGAGGCATCAATGATTTTGTAATCTGATTCCAGGTGTGTCCCGATATATTTTCTCAGGTCGGGATTATCTTCAACTACTAAAATAATTAATGGGTCATCTGATTGTTCCCCGGCATCGTAGCCCTTACCATTCTCAATTTCAATTAATTCTTCATCAACAAAATCACTTATCTTTCTTTGCGGACTAAAGTCGTCCTTTGTTTTTTCTCTGGCAATCTCATCTTCTTTAAGAAAATCTTTCCCGAGGGGGATGGAAACAGTAAATGTTGATCCCTCATTTATTTTACTTTCAACAGTTATTCTTCCTTTATGAAGCTCGACTAATTCTTTTACTAAGGCTAATCCTATTCCGCTGCCCTGTTCAGTAAATCCGCTAATATTTTCAACAATAAAAAATTTATTAAAGACCTTTGGCAAATCATCCCCACTGATTCCAATGCCCGAATCTTTAACGGATATTTTGCAAAGATCACTTGCGGAATTATTACTGGGAATTGATTCCGGCTGATATATTTTAACCTCTATTCTGCCGCCTTGCGGAGTAAACTTTAATGCGTTTGAAAGAAGGTTGTAGAATATTTTCTCGAACATATCTCTATCAAAGTATGTTTGAATATCTGGCGTCTCGCTGACAAACTGCAAGTTGATGTTCTTTTTCTCCGCAATGCTTGAAAATGAATTTGTGATTCCTTTCAGAAAAGTTACAAGCTCGCCTTCTTCACACCGCAGTTTGGTTTTACCTTTTTCAAGTTTCGAAAGATCAAGTATTTGATTTATCAATCGTAACAATCGGTTTGCGCTTTTTTTTATTGTGTGAAGTTTTTCTTTCTTGTTGTTGTCTGTTTCATTTTGCTCAAGCTGTTCTGCCGGACCGAGTATCAACGTTAACGGAGTTCTAAACTCGTGAGAAATATTTGCAAAGAAACCCGATTTCATTTCATCGAGCTCTTTAAGTTTTTGGGTTTCAAAAGATTCAGATTTAAGTCTTTCTTTTAAACGGATTCTACTCAGCTCATATCTTCTTATTATATAAAGAATAATTATTAATAAAGCAGCATATAATCCATAAGCCCAAAAGGTTTGCCAGAATGGAGGAGAAATAAATATTTTTAATGAGGCTCCTTCTTCATTCCAGATACCGTCATTATTTGATCCCTTTACAATGAGCTCATACTCTCCGGCTCCGAGTTCAGTAAATGTAACGTTTCGGCGTGTGCCAAGATTTATCCAATCATCGTGAATAGGTGTTAGTTTATACAAATACCTGTTCTTTTCGGTTGCAGTATAATCTAGTGCGGCAAATTGAATTGTAAATGAATTTTGTGAGTAAGGAATTGTTACTTCGGAATTACTAATTGAAGTGTTTATTTGGGGTTGTGAGTTACTTTCCCCTTCCGGATTACCTTTCAAAAATTTTAATTCGGTGAATACAACCGGAGGTATATAAATATTATCTCTGATATTAGATGGGAAAAATGCATTCACTCCATTCAATCCACCGAAGAAGAGTTCCCCCGAGTTGCTTCTGGAATAAGCACCCGTATTAAATTCATTTCCCTGAAGACCATCTGTCACATCATAATTTCTGAAAGTCGGTGTTCCGTATTTGTCGGTTGTAACTCTACACAACCCATTGTTTGTGCTAAGCCAGAGCTCGTTTCCGGAA
>CAZLJI010000083.1:0-8668 GCA_964559565.1 uncultured Ignavibacteriaceae bacterium
TACTCTCCTGATTTAAAGCTGTTAAAAATTACAGTCGCCTGCATTGCATTGTAAATAGTTTTGCCACCTATCTCAATAAGCTGATCACCATCTCTGATTCCGGCATTCCAGGCCACACCTTCAACCTTAACCATCTCGAAAAAATAAGCGATGCTGTCCTTACTAATGCGTTTCGGTTCCCAGATACATTCATCATTACTTGTTACTCTTACATCAACGGAATAGTAAATGTTCAGGAGTGCGATGCCAATCAAAAGGATTGATGTAACTATGATAATATTAGAACGATATTTTAAGAGTAATAATTTGATCGGTCTCATAAGTTTACTTGACCTTAATTACAATCATTGTAATATCGTCTGACTGCTGATTGCCCTGAGTGAATATCTGCACATCTTCCTTAATTCCGTTTAAAATTTCATCGGCCGATTTATCCATAAGTCTTTTTGCTACAGTTTCCAATCTTTCTTCGGAGTATTCTCGAAATTCAAGATTAAGCGCTTCAGAAACACCATCTGTATAAAGTAAAAGAACATCATCTTTCATAAGCTCTACTTCTTCAAAAATATATGGTGCGAAAGTCTTTACAACACCTAAAATTATCCCGCCTTTAGTCAGCTTAATAACTTTATCGCCTCTAAGTAAGTAAGGAGGATTATGACCGGCATTAACATAAGTTAAAGTATTAGTCTTTGTGTTGATATATCCCCAGAAAAAAGTTATGAACCTGCCTTCGGATGTATTACCTGTAACAAGATCGTTTATCATAGCAGTTGCGTCATCAATTTTCATCCCCTGCTGGCAAATAACTTGCAGGAAAGCCTGAATGTTTGCCATCATCAGCGAGGCAGGAACACCTTTACCTGAGACATCAGCAATTGCTATATAAAATTTTTCACCAGCAATCGGAATTACATCGTAGTAGTCTCCGCCTACCTGTTTGGATGAGACATTCAATGCAGCAATGTCATACTTATCATATTCGGGTAAATTTTGAGGCAGAAGATTTCTCTGAATATCTCTGGCAATTAACAGATCTTCTTCCATTTTCTGTTTTTCGAGCGCTTCAAGAAAGAGGCGGTTATTTTCCAAAGATATTATTGCAAGATTTCCAACGGAGTATATGTATTCAATATCGCTGTTATTGAATTCCCTGTTCCCTGCCCTATTTCCGAGTAATATTATTCCTCGTGTTTTATTTTGAAGCTGCATTGGTACAATCAATTCAACTCCAAGTTCGAATAGTTCAGTGTGATTAACTTTTAAAAAATCTTTTTTAATCGAGTCCGGTATTTTATGAAGTTCATATTTTTTTATTAACTGAAGTAATTTCTCATTATCAAACTTTGAATCAAGAATATCAGGCCCATCATTTTCAAAAAGAATAATCGAATATTTCTGGACCAAGAATTGACCTAGTATTGAGAATACAAGAAGCTTGACAACTCGCATTGATTCAGCAAAAGATCCAAACTCCTTGCTCAGCTCAAAAAGTGAACTTAATCTCTGAACTCTTGAATCAAGCTGCCGGTTGACTTTTCTCAATTCATTAATCACCATTGAGTTCTGAACGGCAGTTGCAGAGATGTTTAGTATTGTGCCTAGGAATTCAACATCATCTTCAGTGTATTCAGATTTGTTAAGTTTTTCACCAAGGCAAACCAATCCAATACAATCATCAGAAGAGCTGATTTTTTCTACAACATGCAAATTTGCAATGTGCATAAACGAATTTAACTTCGGGTCATCAATGCAATTGGGGGATGCTTCAAGTTCGGGAAATTCCTGAAGTAATTCTGTAGTAATTCCTTTGGAACTTTTCAGGACAATTTTATTTTTTTCTTTTAAAGCGATTAGTCCGCGGGTTGCTAAAAATTTTCCCAGGCAAGTTAGTAAGACGTTGTTCAGAATAAAATCAAGATCAATGCTTGAATTAATTATCCTGCTGAAATCTATAAGAGCAGTCAGGTTCCTTTTTACTTTAAGATTCTTGGCCTCCAGCATTTTCTCATCATCCATTAAGGATTTCATCAAGTACATTCCAAGACCACCCACCCTGTGTTCTCGGTAATATTTTTGAAGATCAGGAAGAGGTACTCTGTCAGGTTCAAATGATTTTCCGTAATCGATGATTGTGACATTAAATTTTTCTTTATCGTATTCTATTTTAATTATTATTTCCCCTTTGGGAGATAACTTGTACGCGTGCTTAATTATGTTTGTACAGGCTTCATCAACAGCAAGAATAATATTTTCCACAGTAGCATCGGGAATGCCAGCAGCACGTGCTTTATTGCTGACAAAATCCCTTATTTCAGAAAGGTTTTCTGTTTTGCTTTTTACTCGCAATTCACCGGTTTTATTTTTCTTCCGGACGTCCACTTTTACCGCCCGCTAAACTTGTTACTGGCGTCCTCTTCACTTTTGTAGATCTCATACAGAAGTGGAAATCCAAGCAAATCAAAAATGTTGAAAACTTTATCGCTCATATTCGTAAGCTTAATATCGCCTTTCTTATCTCTGATGCTTTCAATATAAGCCATAAAAACCCCCAGGCCTGCGCTACTGATGTAAGCGAGGTCCTCAAAGTTCACTACTATTTTAAATTTGTTATCATTTATCAGTTGAGTAAAATTATTCTCAAGAGTCGGCGCAGTATGTGCATCAAGGAAGCCCTTGAGATTAATAATACTGATATCCCCTCTTTCTTTAATTGACGTGCTGAATTCTGCCATCCTTATTTCTCCATTCCGTCGAGGCTCGGCGCCTCAATTCTTTTAAATTTTCGTATGAGTCGCTCCGAGACTGACATATTTTAATTATTGTTGCCACTTAAAAATAACTAAAGTTATATCATCATACTGCTCGTGACCGCTGGAAAAAACCGTTATTTCCTTTATTATTTTATTTGAAAGTTCTTCTGCGCTAAGAATCACATTAGACTGAAGCACATGCAGAAAGTGCTTGTCGCCAAAATCCTCCAAAGCTTCATTCTTAGCTTCGGTTACTCCATCTGTGTAAAGTACAATCGTATCATTCTCTTTCAGATCAATTGAATATTCTTCAAGAGTCTTTTCAAAATAATCCCTTTCACTTAAGCCTAATCCTAAACCTGAGGGTCTAATCTGCTTTGAATCACCATCTCTCAGCAAAAACAATGGACAATGTCCTGCACGTGAAAATACTAGTTTCTTTTCCACTAAATCAAAATATCCATATGCCGCACTTACAAAAGATTTACTATCCAAAGCTTCCTTCAAAATATCATTTGCCTTGATGAGAATTTCTTTGGGTCTCTCAATCGTCTTTGAAAGTGACTCAAATATTCCCTTCACCTCAGCCATTATGAATGCGGCAGAAATTCCTTTGCCTGACACATCAGCGATTACAAATCCAAGTTTGGTTTCACTTATCTTAAAGAAATCATAATAGTCACCACCAACCTCAAAAGCCGGAATAAATACCGATGCAATTTGCAGGTTTGGATATTCTGGTACTTTTAATGGAAGAATTTTTCTTTGAATTTCTCTGGCTACATCAAGCTCTTTCTCAAGTCTTTCTTTTTCGATTGATTCTTCGAGCAGCCTGGAATTTTCAATTGCAACAGATGCATAATCAGAAAAAGTTTCCATCGCATTCAGATCATCCTGAGTAAATATCTGACCCGATCCTTTGGCAGCGACTAATATTCCTTGTGTCATTCCGCGTGTTTTTATTGGCGATACAGATACAACTGTTAGCAAATTTTCAGATGAACCTTCGAATATTTTTTCTTTCAGATCCAATGTTCTTGTCGAAGATAGATTTTCAAAACTTATTCTTTCGAGTATCCGGTTTGTTACTTTATCTGATTCAACAAATCCAATATTCCTGGCAGCCAATGAATTTTGCTTTGCACCATTCTTCCATATTATCCAGGTTGCTTTTGAACCGCTGAGTTTCTGCGCAATTTCTGTTACAGTATCAGCGAGGTCATTAAAGTCGAGGACTTCAGTTATTAGCTTGCTGAAATATTGAAGCGAAGTTACTTCCTGTGCTTTCCTGTCATAAGCTTCTGCAGTTGGAAGGTGAAACAGTGCTGTAAAGAATAATATTAAAAAATATATCGAACCATAAACCATAACAATCACATTGAACTGTTTGAGCGAAGGAGAGAAAGCATTGAGCATCTGGCTGTGAATATTGTCGCCCGAACTATTATTAATATTTACAATAAACAAGGTTGTAATTACAAACGAAAGCAGCAGCAAATAAATTTTTTCTTTCTTTGATAGAAAGGCAATCCACGAAATCCGAAGAGAATTAAAAACCATTAATAAAACGGATACTACAAAGAAAGTACTACTCAGGAACGAAACGTTTTCGGCTTGAAAAAAATTACCTGAAAGACTTGCGAGTATGAAAAAGACCAGCATTGTATTAAAGTAAATCCGGACATTCTTTCCCTGGTTTAAGAAGAAAAAATGCCTGAGTGTTAGCAAAAAGTATGAGACAAGCCCTACGAATACAAGTATATAAAAGACTGAAACGATATTGTAAACAAGTCCCGGATTTTTCAGCTTAAGATTGATGTTATCAAAGATGTTCGGCATCAGATAATCAGAAAATGTGATTATGAAAAACATAATCGCACTGAGAATTCCAACATTCATAATCAGAGATAAGGGGGCGGTTGTGCGGCTGTTTTCAAATCTTATCAATGCTAAAAGTAAAAAGTAAATAGAGAAGCCGATTAGTAGGTCGAGTAAGATTCTCAAGTAAACTGAATCGCTGCTTCCAAAAAATATTTTGAAAATAAATAACAGGAATGCAGCAAGAATAAATAACTGCAATTGAGTGGTTACAATATTTCGTGGGATTTTAACCATATTTATAATATGTACGGTAAATAAATTTATTAGTTACCAAGTAAAATACTACTGATTAAATTAAGCGAAACTGCCTTAAGGTTAAAGATTTCAGGTATGAACGGACAAAATTTAGGATGGTTGAAAAATTAACTAGTCCAACTAAAAATTAACGGAGGCAAAAAAGCTTATTTTTGGGGAGACTTAGTGACTTCAGACTTCACTCTGATTCTCTGCCTATTCAGTTCTTCGCTCATCTGCTGAAGTTCTTTCTGTAGTTCTTCCATCTGCTTTTTAAATTCATCATCAGAATAATATCTGTGGTAGTAATCGCGATCAAATTGATATTTTATAAGCATAGAATCATCCGAAGGTCTTCCTGGTTTTAATTCATCAAGGTTATAGAGATCCAATCCCGGATTTACTTCAGCGAGAGAATCCACATTCAGCATATTATAGTCAACCACGTAACTGTAAATTGAATCATCAT
The DNA here is from genome assembly GCA_964559565.1 of uncultured Ignavibacteriaceae bacterium. Lineage (GTDB taxonomy): Bacteria > Bacteroidota > Ignavibacteria > Ignavibacteriales > Ignavibacteriaceae > IGN2. Next base: position 5,338 of record CAZLJI010000083.1, read on the forward strand.
TGTAGTATTGGATTTTAATTTCGGTTTTAGTCTTTTCGATCTTTGGAATTTTATAAGCATAAAAGTGAATATTGTTCGTAGCCTGCTCAACCAGCGGATCAATCGTTTCCATTCCTGGAATAGGTATTTCCGGTACTTCAGGCACAGGTAAATCAACTCTGCAAATATTGGAGTCAACCACAATCCGGAAAGAGTGTTCGCCATGAGCTTCAGTTAAGTATTTGAAAGTTGAATCGTATCTGATGTCCAGCGTAAACTGTTTAACTTTTTCTTCGTTAAGTTGAATTTGCTTCTCCAATTCCTTCATTTCACTTTCAAACTGTTTTGAGTCAAACTGATATGCTTCAGTAAAAATCGAATCAGGAGTGACAAAAATATACAGATCACCGGAAGTATTTTTTAATTTTTCCAATGTGTTTACTACAACCATTTTATCTGCTTTAGTGATACCTGCTGGAACTATTCTATCAAAATTTACTTTATTCAATTTTTCGGAAGCAACAAGCAAGTCGGCAAAAATAGCTTTTCTTAAATCCCATAAATTAGGATTAATCGCAATTGTATTATTTTCATTAACAAGCACCTGTGCTTCAAGTGCTTTGCTATAGCTGCCAATGATTGAATCAACAGTTTGCTTTTGTTCAACATCTAAATTCATTGCAGAGATAAATTCATTATAGCTTTCTCTCTTAATCCTTTGGTTGCTGGATCGAATTTCAAAAAATTCTTTTCCCGAATCATCATATCCCAGAAGAAGATACTGCTGACGTGTATTATCAAGCGGTAGTTCATTATTGAAAGCAAAATTGAATACATCTTCATTGGTGAGATTAGCAGCTGATAAAACCGGCTGAAGATTTTCCTTATAGAACCCGGCAATTGCTACCTTTTGGTCTTCCCATATTTCATCTATTAAACCAGGATTAAACTTCAACACCACCATAATAATAATAGTAACTGCTGCTAGTGCAACAGCCGGCACCCATCTGTTAATTTTTGAGGATTCATTTTTTTGACCTTCAATCGCTGCCATCAATTTGGTTTCAAAGAAAGGTGATTCCGGAATTTGCTTTACTTTGTTTCCAAGCTGTTTAATTTTTTTCAGATCTTCCAGCTTCTTCTGTAGTTCAAGTGAAGTAGCAAGGAGCTTTTCAAATTCAATTTTTTCAGAATCGGATAATTCATCATCAAGATATGCAGAGAGCAATTCCATATTTCGTAAATCTTTTTTCAATTCATCAACTCCTTTTCAAGAGGCTGCAATATTTCCTTTAGCTTTTCTCTCCCCCGGAATATTCTTGATTTAACAGTACCCATCTCGCAGTTTAATGTTTCTGAAATTTCCTGATAACTAAATCCTTCAATGTCTTTAAGAATTAATGGCATTCTCAGTTTCATAGGCAGCTTTGAGATGGCATCCATAACAATTCTGGAGATATCATTACTTTCGACAGGTGCTGGATATTCAGATATTTCGGAACCTTCTTCAATTGGCGAAAATATTTTTCTAACGTTCATCTTTCTCAGATAATCTTTGCATCTGTTAACTGTAATCCTGTAAAGCCAGGTTGTGAACTGCGATTCAAACCTGAAATGCTTAAGATTTCTATAAACCGTTATAAAAACGTCCTGAGCTATGTCACCAACCAGAGCACTGTTGTTCATAGTTATATAAATAATATTCCTGACTTTTTCTTTATGTCTCTTAACAAGGATCTGAAAAGCAGACTTATCACCGTCAACGAATTGTCTGATTATCGAGTAATCATCATCTATTGAAAGTATTTTAGGCTGCTGCAATTCCTTTTCTTCTTCTTTTGAAATCATTTTTTTAGACGTAATATTTACGGTGTTGTTCCAATTTATTAAATATATCTATAATCAGAAAATGTCGAATTTAAATTCTACTTACTGTTTGCAAAAGTATGCTTATCTGATTAAATTTCGATGAAAATTTAAAGGAGTCATTTATGAAAATCAAAACCACCGAAAAATATGGAGCTGTGATAGTTGAATTAAAAGGAAATGTGATGGGCGGTGACGATACCAAAGAATTCAACGATTTACTGCACAAATTAATTGATGATAAAAAAACAAGAGTAATCATAGATCTTAGCGACGTTAAGTTCATGAACAGCTCCGGGCTGGGAATGTTAATTGGCGGTTTAACAACAATGAAAAAAGCGAACGGTTTCTACAAGCTTGCAAATGTAACGGATAAAATTGAAAGCTTACTGATAATTACTAAATTGATAACGATTTTTGAACATTACGAATCTGTTGAAAAAGCAGTCGAATCTTTACCAAAATAAATCAAACAATATTAGTATCTAAACAGAAACTCCGGATTGAAAGATTCGGAGTTTTTGTTTGCATTAACTAAAACCAATTCTAAATAAATATCTAATATATGAGTGTTACAGTTCTTGTTGGAAGCCAGTGGGGCGACGAAGGCAAAGGAAAAATAGTTGATATACTTAGTGAAAAGTATAAAATAGTTGCGAGATACCAGGGCGGTGCCAATGCCGGTCATACAGTTATTATCGGTGATAAAAAGTATGTTCTCCATTTAATTCCATCAGGAATTTTAAGAGATGATGTTTTTTGTGTAATCGGCAACGGCGTTGTAATTGATCCAACAGCTTTGCTTGAAGAAATTGATCTTCTTGAAAAAAATGGAATTAAAGTGGAAGGTAGATTGTATATCAGTCATAATGCTCACCTGATAATGCCTTACCACAAGTTGCTCGATTCGATAAGTGAAAGTGGTGACACAAAAATTGGGACAACCGGGAGAGGAATTGGTCCTTGCTATATAGATAAGTTTGCTCGCAAAGGAATAAGGATTGTTGATCTTCTCGACAGAGTAGAGCTTGAAAAGAAAATCAGGTTGAATCTGAAAGAAAAGAACGAGCTGCTTAAAAAAGTATATGAGCACGAAGGACTTGATGTTGATGCAATCGTAAAGGAGTACCTCGAGTTCGATAGAACAATTGACAAGTATATAAAAGATGTCCCTTCATTTCTTAACCAGTCTATTGCTGATGGTAAATCTGTTTTACTGGAAGGCGCACAGGGAGCTTTACTCGATATTGATTTTGGAACATACCCATTCGTCACTTCCAGCAGTCCGACTTCTGGTGGGGCTTCGCGCCGGCGCGACTCCGTCGCTTCCAGGAGGCGACCGGGGCCCTGGATCCCGAGGAGCACTTCGACGCCGACACCCGGATGCTCCGGCCCTCCCCTCCCCGCCTCGGCAAGGACTACTCGCGGTATATCTGGGACCTGCCGCCTGGCGCGAACGTCGACGAGTGGGGCATCTGCCGCCGCC
>CAZLJI010000084.1:0-8661 GCA_964559565.1 uncultured Ignavibacteriaceae bacterium
CAGAGCTTTTGAGTTTGTAATACCAATTGCTAACTGATCTTTTATTTTATCAAGATAGTCAATTACTTCTTCGCTGGGTTTATTAATTGAGCCAAGTTCAAGCAGTGCTGTAATTTTATTGTTATATATTATTGGCAATAGAAGCAGATATTTTATTTTTATTTCCATTAAGCCTGAAGAAACAACGGGTAAGTAATCCTCCGCGTATAGCTCAACCTTTTCCCTGGTTTTAATGACCCGTTTATGTAGTGCAAACTCTCCGGACTGCTCACTCTTCCTGAAATCAAAGCCATACGAACTAATGAGATTAATCTCTGCCTCGTCTACAGTATAAAGACCACCTAATATAAATCCGCCATTGTTAATAATTTTGGCTAGTGCGGCTTCTGAAATTTCTGATAATGTTGGGTTTTGATTTATCAGTGTTATGAATTCAGAGTATTCATTTTTTGATTTTTCTTTTTTATCCAATTCATCAAGCATCTTGTTAAACGCATCACCCAGTTTGCCGATTTCGTCTTTGCTCTTAATAGTAATCCTGTGCTTAAAATTCCCGGCATATGTTTGTTCAGTTGCCTTACCTAATTCCGAAATTTGTTTTCTCAGTTTGTCGGTGAATACGTATGTGAATATTAGCGACAAGATAATGCCCACTAGTCCTACTATTAAAAAAATATTTCTGAGTGTGGTTCGGAGTTCACCCGTTTCGCCAAATGATGTAAATATCAGAAAATACAAGTTGCTTTGATTGTTAAAAGAAAGAGTTGGTTTGAAAACCGCTGCTATTATATCTGTTGACTCTGTACCATCACTATAGATTTCAAAACTATTCTTGTCCTTTAAATAATCATTTGCCTTAGTAAGCAGATAGAGAAATTTCTGGTTTTGTGCTGGGTTTGACATGTCTGATGGTGTGCCATTCCATACAATTGCAACTTCCGAATTTATTTTTTGTGAAAGTTCGTTAAGTAATGCAGAGTTAATCACTCTGCCAAAATAAATACTTTCAGCTTTATCTCTTTTATCCACATGCCCCAGGACATATGGATTATAGTTCAGAAACTCTTCCCACGTAATTGCTCTATCCGGCAGATATATATTCTTGTTAAAGGCTATTTCAACTATTTTTCCAGATGAGCTATCTAGTTGAAAAATAAAATCAATGTTATTGGATTTCAAGTTATTTGTCTTTAGAATAGTTTCTATTTCAAATGAAGACAATTCTAAATACTCGTCCTCAAACTCAATAGTTTTTGATTTTAGAGCATAATTAAAGTTGTTAGTGGCGCTTAAAAGCTGTCGGGACTGCTGTGATATTAAAACATTATACATCACAGAATAAAAAGCGAATACCGAAGCACTCAGAATTAGTGCAACCACGATAAAGTTAATAAGTAAAATTCTCAGGCTGATCCTCATAATTTGGATCTCCGCCTAATTATTGCTTTGAAGGACTTTCCTGATCGTAATCAGTAGTTCATCAAAGTCATATGGTTTGCTGATAAAATCTGTGGCACCTAATCTTGCAGATTCAATTGCGCTTTTTACATCTGCATATGCGGTTAGTACTATTACCTTGGGGTGAGAGTTATTTTGATTATTAATCTTCTGGAGTATGTTAAAACCATCTGTGCCGGGCATCTTTAAATCAAGGAGAAGAAGGTCAACCTTTTTGGTTTCCAAAGCATTTGCAACTTCTTCTCCGTTTGTTAAATAGCTGGTTTCATATCCAATAGTATTTAATTCCTCAGAAAGAACAGTGCAAAGATTAATATCATCATCTACTATAAGAATTGATTCCATCTTTAAGGTGTCTCTTCACGTTGGCCTTCGAATTGATAATACTTAATCCGGTTCCTGCCTTCGTCCATTTCTCTTCTTAAAACATTTTCCCACTGCGGATTTTCAAATCTATCCTGGAGAGTTGGAATAAGCTCGGTCTTTAAGAGTATAACAAGTTCCTTTTTTCTGACGATTGTTTGATCATAACCTGTTAAATATCTGATACCAAATACCCACCATGGAAGATCTTTAAGAAATGGAATACCATTACGCGTTACTACTTCTTCATTTAGGAACAATCCACCTATAGCTGTTTCTTCTCCATCAAGCATCAGAACCTGAGTTGATGCAGTTGTTTTTCTTATCTCAGTAGTCAGCTCAGAGGTTTGAAACGAACTTCGCTCAACAGCGATATTTAATAAAGCGTAATCTAATCCACCTTCTTTATGAATATAAGGTGTGACTATTATAATAGTACCTGTGGGGAAAAATCGTTCAGTAGTATTTCCGGCAAAATCTCGTGTTCTTACTGAAAAGTCAGAACCTATCTGAATTTTTCCTTCGTTTCTGTCTCGTACAACTATGCTTGGGTTTGAAATAATTTCACCAATACCATTTTCTTCAAAGAATTTGAAAACAGCTGTAGCCTGTCCAAAGAAATCACCAATCCTGAAATCAGAAGTAACTCCAAGTTTAAACTCCGGTTGAAGACCTTGCTGAGTTGAACCCCCTCCCTGTTCATCCTGACTACTTTCGGTTTCACCTCTAAGAACACCAGCTATATTTGTCTGCTCTCCGGATAATAAAAATCTCCAGTCAAAACCAACTTTTCTTGCTTCCTGAACATCTATTTCACAGAAAACAGCTGATATCCTAACTTCTCGTTGTGTTATGGGTGCATAAGTTTCAGGAGATTCCTCAAATGCTGGTCCTTCCTTCGATTTTACGATGATAACATCTGCTTTCATTTCATACTGTAGTCCTGCAAAATTGACTATCATCAATAATGCTTTATCATAAGGCATGTTTGTAATTTCTATCCCTATGGGTTCCTGCCTGGTGGCCGTTGAAACTATTCTCCTTCCCGAAACGCTTTCACTAACCTTACTCAATAATTCAATAGCCTGATCAAAGGGAAGTGTTTCAGACATCGTTACCAGCTCATCCGGGTTTTGATAAGTTTTAAATTGACGTTCCCAGTACTGCTGTGGGTATGCTGAAAGGACGAAAAAGAATGATAATACCAGATAAGTAATTATGTTTTTCATTTTAGTTCTCTTAGTTTTTACTTGTATATTTATCTAATTCTAAAGTTACTTTTTCTATGATTCCACCCTTATTCAGTATGAAACTGACAGTGTTACTATCATAGTCTATTTTGGTTAAATAGCCTAGGTAGACTTGTTCACCTTCCCAAACTAAATAAGTGTTTCCCTTTGTATCTGCAACGAATGCTCCTTCGGGAATCAAGGCTAACAATTTAGCTCCCTGAACATCGAGAAGGTTGTCCACATTAGGTGGTATTTCATTTCTGATTAATGGATAGAAAGCGTCATAAAGCGGGCCAGTAGTAAGTTGGTTTTCCATCATAGCTACAGAGGCAAATCTGCTGTCAGCAGAGTAATAAACCTGTGCTATCATATCAAAGCTAACTAGGAATAAAGGAACTCCTTCTTTGTCTGTTCGGATAAGATTACCGAGATTAAGCTGGCTAACTTTTTTTAATTCCTTGCTTTGCTCTATTGCATATATCATACTATAAACTTCATTAAAATACCCGCTTCCTGTAAGTTTATATTGGTGAACAAAGAATTCTTTGTCTTTTATCTGATCAAGGTATTCCACATTCACCTGTGTATATGGTGAGAAATTAGCAACGATGCTATTAACAAAGTTGTAGAACTTAATTGACGCAATGTTTTGAGGAATATTAAACTTCCTGGCTGATAAAATTGAATCGAGTTCGGCTGAACGCCTTTCAAGAGCAAGATAACGAGCGTTCAATTCCTCAGGATCATAAACATTTGCATTAAGTTCAGCAAGTTTTTCTTGTCTCTCGTTAATCGCACCACGCTGGAATGCAAACAAATAAATTCCTCCAATAACCAGTATGATTATCAGCAATGCAAGTAAACCGAGAGTGCTTCTTAATTTCTTATTCATTTTGGTTCTGCTGATTTGAAGTGTTGAAATTTAAATTAAACTTGTATGCGCTTTTTTCCCGCAACTCTTCGTATGTCATGCTTTTCAATAAAGCATTTTCAATTGAAGAGGCAAAATCGGTAAGTGTACCTCTGGAAAGTGAATAACCTTCGGCAGCAACGGATCTTCCATCTCCGGATGAGAGCTTTGATACCCAAAGATTGTTATTCTTTCCACAAAAATCCGAAACTTTAGAAATAACATTTTTCCAGACACCTGCCCCGGCTGTTGCCGAGTCCAAAATAGCCTGGGTCTGATCGAAGCTGCTTATTTTGCCTTCGATGTTTGCGATTCTACTTAAAATTTCTTGATTCTGTCTTAACAATATTGTTTTCTGGGCTATTTCATTATCAAGCTCCTTCAAGTGGCCGTTATTCTTCAAGACTTGCTGAGTAATAAAAAATGCGGCTATGAAAAGCAGAGGTAGAATTGCGTAACTATGCCAAGAAAATTGAAAAGCTTTTTGATCTTCCTTAATACTCTTCGGCAGAATATGAAGCCCTTGATGTTCTTTGTTAAGCTCATCAAAATAGTCTGTTGCGATTGCAGCAGGGACACTAAACATCGAGAATTTTTCTCTGGTCTCTTCGTTCAGAGCAGACAAATCAAAATCATCAAACTCGAGGCGACTCACATTGGCCTCGGGGAATGTTCCATAAAATGAAAGAATTAAATTTTCCGAGTCATCTTCACCGCATACAACAATATTATCCAAAGATGATATGCCACCATTTTCCATTTCGAGCAGTATCTTTGAAAAATAAACATCATACGTATGGAGATTTTGTGTTCCAATGTCTAGAGTCGTTCCAATATGCTTTAACCTTCGTCCCTGCAAGAATATTAACTTACTATATTCTTTTCCTATATAAACTATCAGGGAGTGATCATCCGGGAAGAATTTTTTTCTCTTTGCAACATAATAAGCAAGCGAAACATCAGCACTTTTAATTGTGGGCACCTTGAAGCTTCTCTTGCCACGCTGCCTTGCCAAAGAGTTAACAAGGTCAATACACCCAATTTCACCGACTACAAAAACCGACAGCAAAGCTTTATCAGATAGCTCAATAAAGTCGATACTATCTTTGTCCACATTAATATTTTTGGACTCGAGAATATCGTTAATTATTTCCTGCTTTAATTTTACAGGTTTGGGTGGTCTGGCTCCTTCAAACACATGATAATAAATTGCAGGTTCAGTCAAGGCGGGGATAAAGTTATACTTGCTTAAATTAAATCCCTTCAGTGCCGCGCTGATTTCTGAAACGCTTGAGGATGCCAAATCACTTTTTATAGATGTTGATTCTTCTAAACCATCAACATCAAGTGTCTCGCCTTCTATTCGAAAGCCTGTTACATTTTCTTCAAGCTGAGCAGAAGATTTTATGAGACTAACTGAAGCCGTTTTAAGAACAGAAGGCTTTCTACCTTCACCTTCTTTTTCTATAACAGCAACCTTAGTATCATTCCCTTCACAGTAAATACAAATTAATTGTTTCATTTTGCAGACAATAATTGGTTGATTCTTGTTTTATTATTTGAATAGGTAATCGCTGTTTCCAACGATATCCTCTTTTGATCGTAAAGTCGTTTTAAATCCTGTTCCATTGTTATCATTCCCAGTTGTCCCCCTTGATTTATCATCATATAAATTTCACCAAGGTTATTATTTTTTATAGCTGCCTTCACACTGGGCGTAATGACTAATACTTCTTTAGCGAGAACTCGTTTGCCGTCAAGGCTTGGAACTAGTTTTTGAGAAATTACAGAAATGAGAACATCTGCAAGTCTGTTGCGAACTCTCTCCTGTTCAACAGGATTTACTTCCGCAATTATTCTTTCAAGAGATTCAGTAGCTGAGGAAGTATGCAAGGTAGAAAATACTTTATGTCCTGTATCGGTCACCTCGAGAGCTGCCATTATAGTATCAGGATCTCTCATTTCACCTATTACTATTATGTCCGGGTCTTGTCTCAAAGATTGAACAACACCCTCTTTAAATGAAAGAACATCTCTTCCAACTTCTCTGTGCTTAATCATACAGAAATTTGAGGTATGTACATACTCAATAGGTGCAGCAATAATAATTACGTGTGCGGGATCAAACTTATTATGGTGATCAACAATTGAATCCAGTGTGGTCGATTTACCTGAACCGGTAATTCCCGTTATTAATGTTAGCCCAAACTTTATGTAATTGTGACTGAGATACTTTACTGTGCTGGGATGAAATTCTAATGATGCAAGAGGTCTGACAGATGTATTAATTGCTCTGATACTGCAGGCAAGAGTGTCCAGATCAAAGTATGCGTCCGCTCTGAATCTTACATTGATTTTTCTTCGTTCGTAGAAAAAAGTGTAACTGAAATCAAGGTTTCTTGTGGTTGCAATATATTTTTTTTGATTGCTATTGAATAGATTAATGATGATTAGTGCGGCTTCATCTTCTGTAAATTGAGGAAGATCTTTTACTCTTTCCAGTTTTCCGTGAATCCGCATCCATATATACCCTTCGTTTCCGTGGCCACCGATCTCAATATCTGAAGCATCTCTTTCAATCATCGAGGTGAGTATTTTATTAACAAACTTTCTTAAAAGGACCTTATCTTCCTCTTGTAACTTATTGCTGTTCTCAAGAATGTAACCAACCCTGTCTGGACCGAAGAGCGAATCAGGTATTGATGCAACAAAATCTGATAGTATTCTTTTTTCTTCTGTAATAACCAAAATTAATCTTCCTACTGTTTTAACATCATCATTTAATTAAAGCTATTTACATTTATTGTTCCAAGTTAAAGTCAATTGTAAATAATCATTACTTTAATTAAAAAGATTAACTGTTTACAATATATGAAATTGTAACAAATTGTAAAATATTTTAACTGAAAATTTAACTCAACCTGGCAAGTAAAACTTACCACCAATTTTAACTGGATTATTCTTCCATTGTTGAAGAGAGTACCTCTTCAATAGTAGTTATACCCAGTTTTACTTTTTCAAGACCGGAGTCTCTCAAACTTAAAGTTCCGTCTTTCTTTGCCTGAATTCTTAAAGCTTCTTCATCAACATCTTCGCCGGAACGAACAATTAACTGTCTAACCTCTTTAGTAAAATAAAGTGCTTCGTGAATTGCCATTCTTCCTTTGTAACCTGTGTTATTACATTCATCGCAGCCAACCGCACGATATAAATCTATGTTTTTCCATTCATCTATTTTCATTCCTGCTGCTTCCATTATAGTGCTGTCAAAGTTTGAATCTTTCTTTTTACATTTCGTACATAGCTTACGAATCAATCTCTGTGCCACTATGAGATTAATAGCATAGGCAATCAGAAAAGGTTCTATCCCCATTTTAAAAAGTCGTGCGACAGCACTTGGCGCGTCATTCGTGTGTAATGTGGAAAATGTAAGGTGACCGGTGTTAGCAAGTTTTATAGCTGTCTCTGCTGTTTCCTTATCTCTCATCTCACCAACTAAAACAATGTCCGGATCGTGACGAAGAATGGATCTTATCGCCTGTTCAAAATTCATTTTGTATCCAATCTTTAACTGACGAGCTCCTTCTATTACATACTCTACGGGATCTTCTACTGTGAGCACATTTACTTCGGGATTTATAACCTGGTAAAGTGCAGCAACCAGAGTTGTACTTTTACCACTACCAGTCGGACCTGTGAGAATTACCATTCCCTGCGGTTGGTTAATAGCCTTAACAAAATTTTGCCGGGCGATACCGGTTAATCCTAATTTATCAAGATCTCTAATGACTTTTCTGTCATCAAGAATTCTTATAACAATACTTTCGAATTTATTTTTTAATTCTGTACCTACCATCGGCAAGACCGATACTCTAAACCTGATGACATAACCATCTATTTCTCTCTGTATAAAACCATCCTGTGCCATTTCACGCTCGAACCTATCCATGCCTTTACCACGATCTTTAACAACAGCGATAACTGCCTCGGGCAGAGTGTTCTCCTGAACATGCCATAACCGTAATGAACCATCAATTCGCATGTAAACATCCGTGCGGTGACCACTGCAGGGAATAAAGTGAATATCACTCGCACCTTTACGAACAGCTTCCACCAGGGCACCTTCAACAAGGTTTATCAGTGCACTTTTATTAATCTCCGCATCAAGTTCCTCTTCATCCAGATCTCCTTCTTTGTCTTCTGTTGGGATAAAGCTTTCATCATCTTCTGATATTGCTTTAAGATACAGGTTTTCTGGAGGGAGAATTTTTTCAACCAAAGTTTCATAATCTTTTTTCTTGATAAAGATTACTTCGTACCTTTGTGCATTAAGACCAAAGGCAACCTTGGGAATGTTTCTGTCGGTAGGATCAATTGCGGCAATTATCAACTTATCCTTCTGGCGCTCGTCATACATAAATGGAATAATCTTATGCCTGAGAATTATGTCCTTAAGTTCTTCTCCTGCGCCTTCTATCATTTTACGTATTGCATCAAGTCGATCACCGGGTATTTCATACGAGTCGATATCTAACTCACGGAAAGCATAAAGTATCGCAACTTCTCTAAAGACTACATCATGATCATAATTGAATTCATCAACCAGGATTTGTGCAAGATTACGTCTTAATTTATTTCGATCGTTGAGCTTTGCATTTAGTGCTTTCTCAAGAGTAATGGCATCAATGATTCCTTTTT
>CAZLJI010000085.1:0-8626 GCA_964559565.1 uncultured Ignavibacteriaceae bacterium
ACAGCCAACCTAAAACCGGAAATCCTCAAATTTGATCCTTTTGTATGGGAATCAAAAGAGCCGACAAATGACTTTTCTGAATTTACAGCAAATGAGATAAGATATAAGACCCTTGCTCAGTCGCATCCGGATGAGGCAAAGAGGCTTCCAATGGTCAAGCTTCTTAGCGGAAGATGCAATCTTTTGGTTATACGAAATTAATAATGATGGTACAACTCTCTATAAAAAAGCAAACTTTGGAACTGTAGTCGGAACACTTGCTGGTGGAGATGGCGACAGCCAGGATGATCTTGGATTTTTTGATGTTCAGGATTGGATCACATATTCCTGGGATAGTGATGGTATTGGAAATCGCGGACAGAAAGTTGGTTATGTTGGTTATGCATTCCTGGAATCTCCGGGTAATCCATTTGATGGAATTGATAACGATAATGATTCAAAATCCTCCTCACCGAGATTTGTTGGATCAGATTTTAATGCAGTGATATACAGTTCAGGTAACCAGGTAGTTTTAATTTCAGATACAGTTGATGCACAGGGATTGCGAATATATAAGAGAAGGCTTCATACAGTAAAAGCAACTACTGATACTGTCTATTCCTTGGGGGTAAGATATATCATTGAGCCAGGTGTGACCCAGTTTAGAGAAGGAAATGCAACACTAGCCATTATAAATGGTCAGGAAGTTTTCATCCCGGATCCATCTGCAAATGATGCAATAGATAATGATCTGGATGGACTGGTTGATGAAAACCAGGCAACACACTATGAAACAAGAGTTAGAAGAGGATTACCTGGTATATCATATATAAATTATATAACTGGCGCAGGTGAGAATGATCTTCTTATTAATGAAAGACGTGATAACGATATTGATGAAGATGCAGATTGGGATCCTCTTTTTGATGATGTTGGTGCTGATGGTTTGGGTCCAGATGATGATGGCTATCCAGGACCAGATGCAGGAGAAGGAGATGGAATTCCTACGCAGGGAGAACCTAACTTTGGCAAAACTGATCCTGATGAATCAGATCAGATTGGACTTACCGGATTTAACTTCTTCGAACTTCAAAGTGCACCAGATCTGAGTATAGATTCATCCCTGTGGAATAGAATGACCCCAGGAAGATTTGACGTAGTTCCCCCAACACCGCAGGATGGTGATTTTATTTATAGTTCAGGATTCTTTCCACTGTTTCCAAAAACTACTGAACGGTTTTCAGTTTCACTTCTCTTCGGTGAAGATTTGGATGATATAGTAAAAAACAAAAAGATAGTTCAGCAGATTTATAATGCAGGATATGCTTTTCCTCAAGCACCCAAAAAACCCATAATTAATATCACACAGAATGATGGAAAAGTTGTAATCTATTGGGATGGTGATGAAACTCAGAACTCGAGAGATTTCGTTACCAAGCAGCAGGACTTTGAGGGCTATAAAATTTACAGAGCTACCGATGCGAACTTCAGAGATGCAAGAGTAATTACTAATGCACTGGGAGTATTAACCTTCGATAAGCCAATTGCTCAATATGATCTTAATAATGAATACAGCGGCTTCTTCATTCCGAGTGCAGAACTGTTGGAAGCTTTTGGCGGAACGACTTTTTATTTCGGTGAAAATAATGGCATAATAAATCGCTTTGTCGATTCAACAGTCACTCCGGGAATTACATATTACTACGCAGTTAGTGCATATGATCATGGAGATGGAACTCCTGATATATTCCCCGAAGAAAATTCTAAATTTATTTTCCGCTCCAACACCGGGGAAGTTATACTTGATGATAATACAGCTTTTATTACTCCGGGTAGAAGACCTGCTGGTTATTCTAATGCTTTTCTGGATGACATTGAAAGATCAGATCCATTTTTTGGTACCGGATATTCAGCCGTTGAAATAATTGATGAGTCTGAGGTTCGGGATGGATTTAATTATCAAATTGTTTTTGAGGATACCGGATTAACTGACATTACAGCTAACTGGTCACTGCTCGATTTGCAGACACCCGATACAGTATTTGTACCTTTAGCAAACCAAACATACATCGTAAATCCAAATGACTCGATTCCATTACCTGCTGGTACTGACACGGTTTTTGTGAATGGTTCTAAAGTTGCTGTAACAGGTCAGGCTTACTACAAAGCAGACTACCAGGTACTGGTTGATAGTTATGAACTTTTTGCAGGAGAAACTCCTGTTCGTCACGGTTTCAGGATGCAACTATATAATGATGCTATTCAAGTTGATACTTCATACGCTTTAGATATTCCATCTGATCCACCGCCAACATTTGAGGTATTACGATTTACAGCAAATAATCCTAAATACAGCGGTTATAACGTTCCCAATGACTATGTAATTGAATTTTATGATTCGATAGTTGATACTTCAGTTGTTGATACTGTTGGTGTTGGTGCAAGCAATATAGTTCCCGCAAGACCGGTGAACTTCAAGGTGAAAAACCTTACCAAAGACCAATATGTAGATTGTGTTTACTTAAGAGTTGGAAACTTAAGTTATACTTACAGCATTTGGTTTAAAGAGTTCGTGCAGGGACAATACGTAAGAACCTGGCGTGTAAATATCAGATACAGATCACTTAGCGAGCTTGAAACTGCAGGCACATTTAACATATTTACATTAAAACCATTTAATCAGAATGACAGTTTCTTCTTCACGATGAGAGGAGCGAAAATTGATAATGAGCTTGGAAAAGAACAGCTTGATAAAATTAAAGTGGTTCCAAATCCATATGTAGTCACTCACGCTGGTGAGCAGAGGCTGCTTAGTACTCAAACAAGTGGAAGAGGAGAAAGGGAAATAAGGTTTACTTACGTCCCGCCAGGTTCCAAGATTTCAATCTTTACCGTTCGGGGAGAATTGGTTAGAACTCTCTTTGCAGAAGGCCTGTATGTTGGTGATGTCTACTGGAATTTAAGAAGCGAAGAAAATATTGATGTAGCGTTTGGCATATATGTGTTTGTTGTTGATGCACCGAATATTGGCACCAAGATCGGCAAATTTGCCTTAATTAAATAATGGAGAATGTAATTATGAAAAAGATATTAATAGTTTTTCTACTCTCTGTTGCTTGTGTGTTTGGTCAATCAAAAATAGGCTCAACAGCAGCACCATTTCTTAACATTGGCATCGGTCCTCGTGCAATTTCGATGGGTGGAGCGTTCGTGGCTACAGCAAGTGATGTAAGTTCATTATACTGGAATCCGGCAGGTGCATCAAGAAGTGATTTCAATGAGGCGATGTTCTCCCACTCAAGCTGGTTTGCAGATATAAATTACAATTGGGCTGGCGCAATGCTCAAGCTTGGTGATGCAGGCACTGTTGGTCTTAATCTAACCTATCTTGATTATGGCGACATGGAAATTACAACTTTGGCTGAACAGGAAGGAACAGGGCAGTTTTTCTCGGCACACGATCTCTCGATGGGATTAACCTATGCATATAATTTGACTGACAGATTTTCATTGGGCGGAACAGTGAAATATATTCAGCAAAAAATATGGAATACATCGGCAAGTGCTTTCGCAATGGATCTCGGTGTTCTATTTCATTCAGATATTTATGGATTAAGAATTGGAGCTACGATAACAAACTTCGGAACAGGTATGAAGATGGATGGAAAAGACTTGCTGGTTCAGCATGATATTGATCCAAATAACTACGGTAATAACGACCAGATTCTTGCAACTCTCCAAACTGATGAATTTCCGCTTCCATTAACTTTCAGGATAGGTCTGGCAATGGATGTTCTTAATAATGAAGAACACAGACTAACTTTAGCTCTTGATGCTCTGCACCCAAATGATAACGATGAGTCAATTAACGTCGGTGGTGAATATATGTTCAATAATTTAATTGCATTTAGAGTCGGTTATAAATCATTGTTCTTAGATAACTCTGAGGAAGGATTAACAGCAGGTGTTGGACTCAATTATAATTTTTCCAATGACTTTGGGGTAAGGGTAGATTATGCTTACCAGGACTTTGGTGTACTCGATTATACTCAGCATTTTTCGTTAGGCATTAAATTTTGACCTTTAACATATAATAAATGAGGTAAAAATTCCATATATTTAACTGGCTTAATGCTAAACAAATAACAACATTCCAATAATTTAAGGATAAATCTATGAATAAGTTACTTTACGTTGCTTTTCTACTTTTGCTGGCAGGTATCACATTTGCACAGCCAAAAGACATTCTCATAAACTGGGAATGTAACATGGAAATCGAAATTCTTTCCGGCAGATTTAATACCGCAGATACAGTTGCCGCAAGAGGTAGTTTCAATGGTTGGGGTCGTCATGACCTGGTTGCCAGTACATTAGATCCAAACATGTATGTCAGCGAAATACCGGATACAGTTTTTGAAGCTGAAGTTGGTGACACCATCGTTACAGGTTACAAATTCTTTTACACTCCAAGTAACTGGGAAGGTGGATCAGACAGAAGATACATTTTAACCCAGGAGGATTACAATAACGGCGAAGCGGTTATTTCACGTGCTTTTAACGATGGAACACTCGAGACTGTAACGAACCAGGCGACAGAAGTGCTTTTTACTGTTGATTGTAATAATGCAATATCTGCAGTAAACGGACAACCATTCCCTGTTGTCAACACAGTTCATATCGCTGGTGGTACACCACCGTTACAGTGGCCTGATTTAGGCTGGCCTGATGCTCAGATTGACAGAATGATTCCAATGTTCGATGATGGAACCAATGGTGACCCAACTGCAGGTGATAAAATATTCTCAGCCAATGTAACTTTTCCAGCTTATACCATATTTCAAATTCAGTACAAGTATGGTATTAACTATGGTGATGCAGTTAACAATGGCGGTGGTAATGATAACGAGAACGCTATCGGTGCAAACCATGTAATTGAATTATTTTCTCTTGCATGGGCTGCTCAGGTTGATAACGTATTCGGAACAATGGGAAATCACACATTCACTACAGATGTAAACGAACTTCCTGGTTTGACCCCAAGTGCATTTACTCTTGAGCAGAACTTCCCGAACCCATTTAACCCATCAACTAAGATCAACTTTAGTTTGCCAGTTGAAGGATTTGTAACTCTTGATGTTTACAACTCAATCGGACAGAAAGTTGCTTCCTTAGTTAACGAAACGAAAACTGCTGGTACTTATTCAGTTAATTTCGATGCTTCTGATCTTACAAGTGGAATTTATTTCTACAAGATTAACTCAGGTAACTTCACTGAAACAAAGAAGATGATTTTATTGAAGTAATCCTAAAGGATTGTTTCAAATAAAAGTTAAAGCCCCGTTCTGCGGGGCTTTTTTATTGTGCCAATATTTCTGTTAGCTGAATTTTTAGACTTTGTGCGCTCGGAAAATCAGGATTGATTCTTAAACATTTTTCAACTGATAGAAGTGCATTGTTAAAATCTTTTTTTTGAATATACGCTCCAGCCAAATTGTAAAATGTCTGAGCATCATTGCTATTATACCTTATACTTGCTGACAAATATTTAATTGCCTCATCAATATTCTTTCTGTTAAGATTAATATTACCCAGCCATTTTGCTGAGAAAGCATCGGGAGTTTCTTTGAATCGCTTTAGCAAAAAATTGTAAGCAAGATCGTATTCCTTTACATTGATTAGCCGTGAAGCTACATAATCGTAATCACTTAATTTAAATGGATATTGAGAAACAATCACCTGAAACTCTTTAGCGAAATTCTGATGATCATTTTTCGAAAGATACCAGTCCGAAGCTTCTCTGTGACCTCTTTCCCAATTCATATTTTCTACCGCAATTTTATACGCTATTGAATCTATTCGATCATTCAACTTTAATTTTTTAATGAAGGAAAGATCAGGGCTTCCAATAAATGGCCAATCATTCAACAAGCCAATAAGTCTGATATCTGAGATAACTGAATCAAGTCTTGAGAACGCAAAATTGTTCACAACTATACTGTCCTGTTGATCTCCAGAAATTTGTAGTTGTTCATCATTGGGAAGAAAACCATTTCTTTCCATCACTTCAAAATATATTTTACCCATCATCAGATAACCACTAAGCGAAGGATGCAAGTGATCAACCGTGAGGTTATTGCCAACAATACCATCCTGACTGTTAGCATTAAATACTGAATCCACATCAATGAATCCGCAATTAAATTTATCAGTAAGTTTTTTAATGATCTCATTTATTTTTTCAGGAGCTCTGAATCTGAGAGCGTCAAGATCTTTTGCAAACCGGAATAGTGAATCTGCTGAGTGCATATTTCCAAGTTTAAGCTGATGTTGTGCCTTCAAGTAAACTGAATCGGCATTCTCATTACTGCCACTTCCAATTGATATGAATGGCTTCTGATCTTTCAAATTGCTAACAAGCGTGCCAATCACAACCGGAACACTCGCATCCTTAGTTATTTGAAGTATAGCCTCAAAATTTCCTTCGAATTGTTCAACGCCAATATTGTACGATTCTGAATTAAATGGAATCAATTGTTCTTTTACAATTCTGGCCATCAAAGTTCCGCCACGATCTGTTTTTTGTCCGGCATCACTGCTGAATAAAGTTAATACAGACGTAATACCGTTTCTTATTAGCTCAGCCGATTTAAACTTGTTAAGCCAGATGAGAAAATTTACAAGTTTTCTTGAGTTACCTATGTTTTCAGTCGAGCCAACACCGAATGCACCATAGTATTCATTATGTCCCGCATAGATTAGAATTAGATTCGGATTTTGCTCAAGCACTCCGGGAATGAGGTCTCTGATTGTATATGAGTTCGTTGCAGTTATACCGAGATTAACTACTTCTATGTATTTATTCGGATAAATTAATTCAAGACGATCACGGATATATCTCGAAAAAGTTCCATTTGGTGAAAAAGGAAATCCTTGTGCGCTGCTTCCTCCCAACACAAAAACCCTGAAAGCACTTTCTCTCTTTAAAATATCAAATGCGTCGTTGTTGGATTGAGGTAAATCTTTTGTATTAAAAAAATATCTACCTGTGACATCCGGATTAAGCATCTGCTTTGTCTCAGTGATCTTGATCCATTCGTCATCGTTTCTGCCGTAGTTGATAACCTTCAGGAATATTTCAAGTAACACAAAAAACAAAATCGGAATGAGAAATAATATCACATAAAACCAGAGCGGAGATTTGGTATTTCTGATCCTTTTATTTTCTTCAGAATTATTCAATAGAATTCTTTTGACTGACTATAGCTTCAAGCTGCTGTCGGATTTGTGATGCTCTCTGGAAATCCGGATTAATTTCCAGGCATTTGTTGATTGATTCGAGTGCTTTATTAAATTCTTTTTTCTGAGCATAAGCTCCGGTAATATTGAAAAAAGTTTGAGCGTCTTTTTTATCAAACATTAAACTTGTTTCAAGATAGATAATCGCATCATCAACAAAACCCTGCGAGAGGTCAATAATCCCCAGCCATTTTGAATTAAATGCATCCGGTTTTTTAACAAATCCTCTTTTCAGAAAATAATATGCCCGGACAAATTTCCCTGCTGATATTAATTCTTTTGCTGTGATGTTGTAGTATTTATAAAGAAATGGAAACTCGTCAATAAGCGCTGCCATCTCGGTGGTATATTCATCAAATTGATTTTTCTTTAAGTAGCTGCTTGAAACCTTCAGTCTCGCCTGATCTCTGGAAATTTTCCCATCGATTACATCAAATGAAAGGCTGTCAATTAAACTATTTAGCTTAATCAATCTGCTTCTTGAAACCTTGTCTTCGGATTTAATGTACGGCCAGTCATTCTTTAAAATTTTTATCCTGAAATCTGCAACAGTTGAATCAAACGAAGTAAAATTATAATGAGCATAAACAAGACTGTCTGCAGTGCTTTCATTCAGGTCAGAGGGTTCATTTGTCGGAAGATAACCATTCTTCCTCATAGCATTGAAAAATAAATTTCCAATTAGTTGGTATCCTTTAACATTTGGATGCAAGTGGTCGGTCATAAGGTCATCTCCGACTATTCCATTCTTACTTGCTTCATTTAGAAGAGAATCACTTTTGATGAATGAATAATTGTACTCCGTACATAATCGAATAATTACATTATTAATTTCTTCAGGCGCACGGAATCTTAATGCATCAAGATCTTTGGCATAAATAAACAATCTTTTTGCTGAGTCAATTTCACCTTCTTGTAATTTAGTCCCACCATCGAAAAATATTTGATCAGCCGATGGATATTCGAAATTTTCTACAGACACAAAAGGCTTTTGATCTTTCAAATTACTTGCAACAGTGCTCGCAATTACAGGAACATTTGCTTCTTTACACATCGATAAAATGTCGCGCATATTTCCTTCAAACTGACTAATACCATCCCAATAGATTTGCGAGTCGTATTCAATTAGCTTTTCTTTTGCAAGTTGCGCCATCATTGTTCCACCGGTAATTTTATTTTCGGATAAAAATAATCCTGATAGCGCTTTAACAATATTTTTCAGCAGCTCAATTGTTTTAAAATTATTAAGCCACAGTGTAGCATTCACAATAAATCTTGATGAGCCAAGCGATTCCATTGAACCGACTCCCAGTGCTCCATAATATTCATTGTGCCCAAGATAAATCAAAAC
>CAZLJI010000086.1:0-8595 GCA_964559565.1 uncultured Ignavibacteriaceae bacterium
ATAACTCTGTCGAACGGTGTCATTGCGAGGAATCACGACTTATCGGGATGACGAAGCAATCTCTTGTTTGTCATTCCGGCGAATGAAATGAGTCCGGAATCTGCGGTCAGATTCCCGACACGTCCCGACAAGGTTCAGACTTTCGAGTGACACTATAATTAATAGTAGAATTATTATCTCACAACATCTGATTCAATCTAAAATTTAACCTTACTGTTGTTCCCGGCTCAAACACTCTGCTGCCTGAAGCAAACGGATCTCTTAAATATGAAAGATGCTGGTAGTAAAGAGCATTAGTAATATTTTCAACTTCGAGGGAAATAAGAAACGTATTTGCGTTATAAACCGCACCGATATCAATTCTGTTCCATGCCGGTGTTGTTGATTCATTCAACAATTCATCAACACGCAGCTGTGCATCGTTGTAAATGTGCTTCAGGTAAACGAAAGTGTTATAAAATGATGGGGAAGTAAGACTTGTTGAAATGTTCAACGGCTGAATTTCAGAAAGCGGTGAATCATTTGTTGTATTCTGTGCATAAGTATAGGATGCATTCATTTGAATAAATTTCCATTCAAAACCAAAGTTGAGTCCCAGGAAATACGCGTTCACATTTTCATAAGTAGTATATTGTTTCATCCCAACGGATTTATTCGTAAGATTTACATAATTCCACGCTTGAGTTGCAAATGCTTCAAGTCTGATTCGATGGTAATTCAGGGAAGCACGCACAGTCCCTCTCATTGGCTGATTAAGTGTTGGATTGCCCGACCAGTTTGGATTTGTCATCGGTCTTTGGATTGCTATGAAAAGATATTCTGTCTCAGGTGCTTCTGAAGCTGCTTCGATAATTGCACCGATTCCCCAATCTTCATTTAAGGGGGTTGAGTAGTTAGCACTCAGACCAAAAACAGGAAACCATCTACTGCCTTCAGCATCAGCGTATAATTGTTTATAAAAATCCAGTCTCTCTTCTTCACCCACTGTCTGATATGAAACTCCTGCTTTGCCCGAAAGCGAGAAGTTGTCAAAGTTCAATGACTTGTTAACCGTTCCATAAAAATTATTCACGTCAGGCATCATATTGTTGTTCAATGTCATCGTTGGCATAATCATTACATTATCAAGATTCCAGTTCCTGAAATAGAAATCATAAAAGCCGCCAACAGCGCCGATTGTTAAATTTTTTCCGATGCTTTCCATAAACATTGTCGACTGCCGAAGATCATTATCCATTACGTGGTGTGTATAATTGAAATAAACTTTGTTCTCGTTATAGCTTAAATGCGTACTGATAACTTTGTTATCTCTTTCATCCATTTTCAGATAGGGAAATGAAACATTTTCTGTGTAAGTGAATGTTGCACCGTACTTCCAGAGAGATTCTGAGCCGTTGAAAGATGCTTCGGCAAGTTTATAACTGTAATTATCTTCATAACCGTAAAGATCTTTAAATGTTCTTCCATCAGCATCCTCATACGGAAGACCGGTTGAGTATCTAACCGAGAGTCTTTGATTAAATCCTTCCGTAGAAAGCGAGCCATCAAAACTTTGCGAAGAAGCTGATGAACCGGATAGTCCAGTTTTTAGTGAAATTGGTTCTAAAGGAACTGCTCTGTGAAAAGAAACTTTACCTCCCAATCCACTTTGAATATCTCCGGCTGTTTTATTCAGCTCGAGCGATTCGAGTTCCAGCGGATTTACACGTGAAAGTGGTGAGTCCATCCTGTTGGGACAAGCACAATGATAACGTTCACCATCAACAACTACAGAAACATCTCCTTTTTTAAATCCATCAGCATAAATATCCTGTGCGAAAAAAACCCCTTTGCGAATAAGATTGAACCCATTCCTGTTCAGCAAAGAAGAGAGGTTATCTTTTTCAACCGGGGTCTGATAATCACCCAGACTTAGTTTTTGTGAGGTGACTTCAACCGGCTCCAGCCAGTAAATTTTTAAGCTGTCATTCCACTGAGCCTGTGTGCTGTTTATTATTAATAATGTGCAACTTAAAAGAGTTGAGAGTTTGATTCTCATTTATCCTAATCCTTCTGTTGTTTTTTCGAAATCTAAATAAAATTATAATCAGATAAAATAGTCTGATTATCAATATTTGCACAATATCAATATTACATTAGTTAAAGGATTTAAAGGATTAAATTCTAGCAGTATTCTGGTTTATTTATCAGCCTAAATATCATTTGGAGGAATCAAACACCTAGTTACCCTTCGGCAGATTATCCCCGGGATCCCTTTGTAATAAACCAGCAGTGGCGTAAAAAAATCGAAGGACGAGTTGGCTGATTCCCTATATCATTTAGGATTCTGGCCGATAATAGGAATGCAGAAAATTCTTACGCAGAATCAAGAAAAAGTGAAGGGATCGTAAAAATCATAGATTTTTTAACCATGCTTTTCGCAGTTGTAATTGTTCTTGGGTTGGATTTTCCATTTCTTCAAAAATGTGTCGATCCATTTTCTGTTGAAGAGGTATTTGTATTACAACCTCTTCCGCTCCTCGCTGAACAATAATATCTACTATTTCACCGACTTTCATTTGATTAATGCTGGTGAATATCTGTTTAGCTGTTTCCATACTTACAACAGTTCCCATAACTTTTACTGGAACATCACCTTCCTTTAAACCAGCTTCCAAACAGGCATCACTCAATCCGACAACTATAAACTGCTGCTTATCGTTCATTCCCATCTGTACGCCCAGAGATGGACTTGTGTCCTGCGATGGTCTCCCTTCTATATAGCTAAATCCGAGTTTTGCCATGTATTCATCAAAAGGCAATGGCTGAATTCCTATAATATAATCATCAAAAAATTGTTCGATTTCAGGATACGTCAGATCAACAAAAATTTCAAAGAACTCATCCTCCGGGAATGGATTATCTTTGCCGTAGAGATTCAATAATTCCAGATAGACTTCTCTTAATCCTCTCTTTCCGCCGGAAAGTTCCAGAAGTCTAATATCCAGCATTGCTGCAGTAGCGGCTCCCTTGTTGTAGAAATTTATAAACTGCATTGTGATAACTTCATCATAAACCTGTCGGCTAAGTTCGGTCAAGCTAATATCCTGTCTAAATTTTTCGTTTGTTGTCAGCTTTTTAGATAGTCTTTTAAGATACTCATCAACCGAAATAATTCCGCCGCGCAGCTGCATTATATCCGAAGCCCATTCTGTTACTCCCTCATACAACCAAGTATGCTGTGAAGCAGCAGGTTCCTCAAAATTGAATGGCTGCAGTACATCGCTGTGAAGGTTTAACGGAGTCAAAATATGAAGAAATTCATGCGCTATGTCATCCTGCACTTCCTGGAACATTCCTTTTGCAGCAGGAAAAACAAATAGAGAACTGTACGAGTGCTCAAGCGCTCCGGCGCCGGCAAACCCGACCTCCATAAAAGTTTTCATATCCAGAAAGCACATTAAAAAATTATAATTTGAAACAGGTGCGTAACCAATAAATTCCGACGACGATTGAAGAATTTTTTCAGCAGCTTTCAATATTTTTTCAGCAGTGTACATAGTATCCGGACAGTATAAATATACTCCGACTTTTATACCATTTACAGTAGTGCTGGCTGTTGTAAGATCGCCTAAAAGAAATGGTGAATCAACCAGGTAGTCATAGCTTTCTGCGATGTAGTAACCGTCAATCAGGAGAAGAGAGGTCCCAATTTTCCAGTCCTTCGGATAAAACAATTTTAACCTGACCGAAATTGCCTGAAGCCCTTCAAAGTATCCTAGTGCTGCAAATGTATTGAGGACAATACACTTTTCAGAGATACCGGTGCCTGCCATAGGAATCACATGTTCCTTTTCAACTTCTGCATCGAAAGTATCTTCAACATCATAATCAATCCGGTGGAGATTTTCAGCATCAGATATTCTCCAGCTGTTTGTAGAAATCTTTTCAGTATGAATTTCATTTCCAGCCATATCGTATGCGTTGAAAGCTTTAACAAACCTTCCAAAGTTCAGGTTTGAATAGGTTCCCGGAACAGTTGCCGGGAGATTAAAAATATTGTTTTTCTCACTCAGACCTTCGGCGAAAACCGTTACATGGAAAAGATCGTCCTCGTAGTTTAACACATTAATCTCGTATGATACATTTGGCGCATTTGATTGTGCAGTTATTACAGTGCCGCAAAAGAAAAAATAAACTACCATTATAAGATGTAATATCTGTTTCATAGAAAACCCCGTAATTGTTTTTTTGCTGAAGCAATTTTAATGACGAAATTGATTCCGGGATCGATTTTTTTGATGAGAGGGAAATTACTCTGATTAACCATCAACAGATGAAGGATGAAATACCAATCTTGTTTTTCTTAACTAAACGATGACGGAAGATCGGCTATTTTTTTGTGTCATCCCGATTGGATTTTCAAAAATCATTATCTTACCAAAGAAAATTCTTTTCTCTACTTAAAAGTTTCAAGGTGATCTATGAAAACCAGTATTGTAATTTTCTTCACATTAATAGCAAGCTTAAACATATTCGCACAATTTCCCGACAGCCACACCGATGGAAAATATTACGAAGTAAACGGTGCGAAACTCTGGACGCTCAGCTTTGGTGAAGGTGAGCCTTTATTTTTTATTGCAGGCGGACCGGGCAACACACATTACGGATTAAGACACTTCGATTCGCTTTCAACCACAAACACATTGGTTTATTACGATGCTTTCGGAAGAGGAAAGTCTGATACTGCAAAAGTTGTAACCGAATATTCTCTTGAAAGAGACATTGAAGACCTTGAAGGTTTGCGCAAAGCGATGGGCTTTGAAAAAATTAATATTCTCGGTCATTCTTACGGTGGAGTGGTTGCACAGGGTTACGCAATTAAATATCCGCAAAATGTTTCTCACCTGATACTTGCAAATTCATTTCACAGCTATTTGATGTGGCAGGAGAACTGCGATAATTCAAATCACGAGATAGAAACAAACTATCCTGAAGTCTGGGAAGAGCTGATGAAAATAAGAGAGCAGGGCGTTGTCTCGAGCGATCCTGTCCATTATGAAATTTACGGACGTGTACCTTACGGATTTTTATATGCTTACAATCCTGAAAACTTTAAACCAAGCGGAAGAAAACCGTATCCAAATCCTCTTAACGCAAAACTTTATTACCAGATGGTTGGCAGAGACGGAGACTTTGAACTCACTAGCGATATTGGGACTTTTGATTACAGGAAACAGTGTAAAGATCTGAAGATGCCAATTCTAATTTACGGCGGACGCTATGACCGCGTTGCTGTTCCGCGGATGATGGTTGAGTATAAAAAATATTGCCCGCAGGCGGAGTTTGTTATGTTTGAAAAAAGCGGGCACAACCCGCAGGTAGAAGAGCCCTCTAAACTTTTTAATGTGATAAGGACGTTTTTGAGGAAGTGAAATTCTCCTTAGTCCTGAATGAAGTGTAGAAAGATGACATCTTTCTGAAACAGAACAGCAACCTAGAAGATGATATCTTTTAGTTAAAAGAACCTTCCACTCTTTTTGCATTGATAAAAAAGTTTTTGGGAAAGTGAATATTCCTTAGCCGTCACGCCTGCCCCGTTTTTCGGGCACCGTGCCGTGACGGGTGAAGAAATGGAATTAAGAATTAATATCCTTTATAGTCGCGTCCTCTATCCACTTTCGGTCTGGCTTCGTTAACTACCAGTCTCTTTCCTTTAAGCTCAAACGTGTTCAGCACATCAAGTGCTTTCTGAGCTTCTTCTTTTACGAGCATTTCCACAAAACCGAATCCCTTTGATATCTTGGTAAACATATCCTGGATAATTTTAACACTATTTACCGTCCCGTGCTGGGAAAAAAGTGCGTTCAGGTCTGCTTCCTGTACATTTGGTGATAAGTTGCCGACATAAATATTCATTTCGTTCTCCTTGTAAATTTGATAAAGATAGTCCGGCTGCAAATAATGAATTAATCTGTACCGGTTTGTCTGACACTGTATAAAAAGTTAGGATTAGATGATGAGGATTTTTACGAAGCTCACTATGATCTTAATTTTCTTCTGCAGGACGTTCTCAAAGTAGACTAATATAAGCGTAGTTGCAAGCAGTAAATTTGTTTTAGCCGGAAGGTTGATATTATACGCTTTAATGGAACTATTGCCCGCAGCCTGAGTTTGTTATGTTTTGGTAATCCATCCCTTTGGGAGAAGAAAGCCGTCTTTGACGAGCCTCGACATAGTCGGGCGGACACAATCCGCAGGTAGAAGAGCCCTCCAAACTTTTTGCTGTGATAAGAGAGTTTTTGAGGAGGTGAAAAATAATTAGTAGTAGTGATTCTTCTTTACGTTACTCCATCCTGTTGGCGTTCCGTTTATAACTGCACGTACTCGAAAGTAAGTTGGGGATCGCCAATCAACACCAAAATACGTTTCTGCTAATTGGTAGTAATAAATCTCGGATGTAAAATCGGGACAGTAACATTCTTCAAGTTCGTAAAAGTCTGCTTCTAGAATATTAGTCCAGCTTAGGCGTACATCACCAGATTCTATCCCTACACCAATGTTAAGGATTGGAGCAGTTTCGCTACCTTGTGAGCTTAGTATCGCTTCCTCATTATCAAGGCAAGTTGAAAAAGATGGATCAGCATAAATGTAAGTTGTTGGATCTTGTTCATTTGAGCATGCTGAAGTTATGATGATAGATAAGAGCGATAGTAAAATATATAACTGTTTCATTTTATTCCCCGGTATAATTTTATTATAGAATACCCATCAAGCATTATTCCATATTTTTTCAATTTAATTTTGAAGGAAAATAGAGTAGTATTTATCAGGGTTGTCTGAACTTCTATACAGTTGTATTTAGGAAAATACAATCTCTCCTAAATGTGCAGGTAAAAGAACTCTTCAACCTTGTTGCTGTGATAAGAAAATTTTTGAGGAAATAATGCAAAACGGTCAGAAGGGTTGTAACAACCAAGCAATTAATTATTATATATAAATATTTCGAAAATGATAATTTTTTTAATAACATCGTGGAGCAATCGTATGTTCAAAAATCTGTTGTTTATATTTTTTATTTTAACGTGCATCAGCACATTCGCACAACAGGAAGAAAAAGAATCCGAAGAATTTAAACTGAAGCAATACTATTTTGTAATGCTGGTAAGAGGACCAAACGCAAATGCTATTGACTCACTTAGTCTCGTTAAAATTCAGGAAGGGCATATGGCAAACATCAACAAGATGGCTGAGTCGGGTAAGCTTCAGATAGCTGGTCCTTTCGGCGATGACGGCAACTGGAGAGGAATTTTTATTTTCGACGTTGCAACAGAAGAGGAGGTAAAAGAACTTCTGAAAGACGATCCGGCATTTCAATCCGGTCGGCTTGCGTATGAAATTCATCCGTGGTGGACAATGCCCGGCGGCTGTTTGGAGTAATGCTTGGTCATCCTGAGCCCTTCGATGAACTCAGGGCAAGCTCTGTCGAAGGATGGTGGTCACACTTCGACAGGCTCAGTGTGACACCGTATGTTGATGTCATGGTCGCACCGTGACATCCATAAAATTTTCTTTCTCATCTTCCTATTTATTACTAATTTAACTTACAATTTGATTAGACCATTTTGAAGAAAATATTTTTCTAACAATAATGGAGAATAAAATGAAGAAGCTTTTTTTATATGCAATTTTTCTGTTGCTATGCATCTGTTCACATTTACAAGCGCAGGGTTCGTTTACGGATCTGCTGACAAAACAATTCCATCAGACATGGAATGCTGAAAACATCAATGAAATGGTAAACCTGATTCAGCCGAATGCGTTTTACAAATCGCAGCACCAGTTGTGGAACGGAATTGACAGAATGAAATCAACAGTTCTAAAAACCAATCCGCCTCTCTATAAATTTACTGCAACGAAGGAACTCCATTCACGAGTTGAAGATCAGATGGCATGGTCAATCGGCGAGTTCACCTGTGACATTTACGAAAATGGAAGCAAAACCGGAAAACAAATGAAAGGCACTTATACTTATGTCTTCACCAAAAAAACAAATAAGGACTGGAAACTTCAGATGATGATTTATCACGAAGAATGACAGCTTTATTTTATCACTCCACCAATTCTCAAATTAATTCCATACTCAAGGTAAGCTTTTAAGCAGCAGAGGAAGTGAGTCCAGCCTTCAACTTGTCCCATGCATTGGTTAGCGCCTTTGTAATCTGCCGGCCATTCGGATTCAGTTACTTTAACTAGTGTCTGGTTTTCACCTTTTGCCTCAAGAGTTATAACAACAACACAATTCACACCGCTTCCATTCCACTCAAAGGAAACAACTTTGTCTTTTTCAATTTTGCCGACTTTTATCTCGTGCTCTGCATCGAAATCTTCCCACGTCCAGGTCAAAGTTTTTCCGCTTTCCATTCTTCCTGAGCCAGTGGTTATAAAATATTTATTCATCAATTCAGGTTCAATGATTGCTTCAAATATTTCTCCCGCTGGTTTCAGTATCCCCATTTGTACTTTAGCTCTTATTCTGTCTTCAGTCATCAGCGCTCCTTTAGATTATTATTTTTATAATTTTTATTAATGTATAATTATTCCATAAGAAATAAT
>CAZLJI010000087.1:0-8575 GCA_964559565.1 uncultured Ignavibacteriaceae bacterium
TTTTAGCTGAATGGGAGAAGAAACTCAACGATGAAATACAATATCAAAAGTTTGTGCAGTTTAGTTTCTTCAGACAATGGAAATCGCTTAAGGAATATGCAAATGAAAAAGGAATAAAAATTATTGGTGACATGCCTATTTTCATTGCTTATGACAGTTCTGATCTTTGGGCAAACAAAGAACTATTTACTGTAGATGAAGAAGGGAAGTTAACTTTTGTAGCTGGTGTTCCGCCAGATTATTTTAGCGAAACAGGTCAACTCTGGGGAAATCCTCTTTACAAATGGGAAGAAATGGAGAAAGATGATTTTCTCTGGTGGAGGAAAAGGTTTTCAAGTCTTTTCGAAATAGTTGATATTGTTAGAATAGATCACTTCCGGGGATTTGAAGCATATTGGAAAATCCCGGGTGATGCGAAAACTGCTCAAAAAGGAAAATGGACTAAAGCACCGGGCGAAAAATTATTCAGCACTTTAAATAAATATTTAGGTGAGCTTCCAATTCTTGCAGAAGATCTTGGTGTGATTACTCCACCGGTTGAAGCATTACGTGATCAGTTCAGATTTCCCGGGATGAAAGTTTTACAATTTGCCTTCGGAACAAAAATGGAAACAAAGTTTTTGCCGCATAACTTTATTCCAAACTGTGTTGTTTACACGGGAACTCACGACAACGATACAACAAGTGCATACTTCGAAAAGGAAAAACTGAATAAAGGCAAAAATGATATTTATGAACACGCACAAGTTTACCTGAATCATTTCGGAGATGATATTTTGTCCGAACTTATTCGAGTTGCATACGCTTCGGTAGCAAATATTGTGATTATTCCTATGCAAGACGCATTAAAGCTTGGAACTGAAGCACGTATGAATTTCCCGAGCACAACAGGTGGTAATTGGGCGTGGAGATTTAGCTGGGATCAAATCGATGAGAATCTGGCGAAACATTACTTCGGACTTACCCAACTTTATGAGCGTCCTCCGAAACTAAAGGAAGTTGAAAAAATTGAGATTGATGAAGAATAGTATCAAATCATTCTGAAAATTAGTGTTGATTGGCAGCAAAAAACTTTGAATCTTGCCAACACTTATTGTATCAAATAGTTGAAAAAAATATTTTTTTAGATCACCCAAAAACAGGAGACCTAGTTTGAAACAGATATCAGCCCTTTTAATTTTATTCGTATTTTTATTTACTTCTTGCAATAACGGTCAGACTTCTTCTTCAGGCAATCTTGATTGGAACGGCAATCTTGAGAAAGCCATCGAACAGGCAAAGAAGGAGAATAAAGCAGTGCTTGTTAACTTCACAGGCAGTGACTGGTGTATTTGGTGTAAGAGGTTAAGTGCGGAAGTTTTTCAGCAAAAAGAATTTGAAGCTTATGCGAAAGAAAGTTTAGTTCTCGTTATGCTTGATTTCCCAAAAGACATCCAGCAATCTCAGGAAACAAAAACTTACAATAATAATCTTGCTAAGAAATATGGCATTCAGGGATTTCCAACTATTTTACTAATTGACGGACAGGGAAAACTTGTAGCTCAGACTGGTTATCAACCGGGTGGTGCTGCTAAATACGTTGAACATCTAAAAGCTTATTTATAAAAATTTAAAAGGCGATCGAAAGGTCGCCTTTTTCTTTTCCTACCCAAGTAAAAAACAGAATTCTTAACCTCCTTTAAGTCTGCATGAAGATAGGATTTCATGCATTCTTTCCTCTTTTCCATGCGTATCCATTTAAGCCTCAATTTGAGTAATTGCTTCAATATCAATGAGTTAATAATTGTATAAGCATTGGCATAATTGTTTGAATATAAAGTCCAGTTATGAGAGGATTTGGGAAAATAACTAATCATTTAATAATCATTTTTTAGGAGTTCTGAAATGAAAAAACAAAGCAACCTTCACCGCTACTTTATGGCAGCATTTGCTCTTCTGATGCTAACTTTATTTGTTCGCTGTCAGGATGAGATGGTAGTTGATCCGGGCGATAATGAACCGACTACTGATAGAGAGGCATTAGAAAAAATCGTTGATGAGGATTCTTCACTTACTTCATTCGATTATAATTATGATGAAGAAGGTGTAATGGATTTTCTTGGGAAAGTAAATACTGCAATCTATCCATTTAGAGTCGGACAGAAGATGCGACTAATCAACAGAACTCTGAGCATAGATTTTCAAGATACTATTGCATATGGAACACTAACCAAAACATTCGAAGGATTGTTATTGATTGCTGCATCGTACGATTCAAATGCAACTGAGCCAGATACACTTATTAAAAAACCTTTCACTGCTATCGTAACACGCAATCTAATATTCAAAAAAATTGGCAGCACACCATATCCCCGCAGGAATTGGGTATTAGCAGCAATATCACTTCCTGAGGGTGGAACTCAAAGTCCAAATATTGACATTACAAAAACAACAATATTTTTACCAAATGGTGATACGTTATCAATAGATTCTCCGAATAATTATTATCTCAGAAGAGGCTGGGGCTGGTGGCACAATATTCCAATTCTCGCACGAGGCGACTCAGCAACTATAAGAGTTGAACTTTACAGTGCATTTGAAGAAGATGATTTCGTTTCTCTTACCTGGGGAGCCAACAGGTGGGTTAAGCACAGAGTTAAGAGATTGTTTGATCTGGTTTCTTCAACTCCAAATGGAAACGGGTTCGATAAAGTATATGAACAAACTTTCACTACACATCAGTGGCCAGGCTTTTATCACGCAATTATAAATGCACTGCCAAGACAAGTAATATTAGATGATGCCACACCAGTTGAATCAGAATCCTGGGGAATACCATACTTTGTTCATCCATAATTTGATTAAGAGGAATTGAGCTTCCCTGCACACGTCCTCTCCACATCCCCCTCCTTTTAACGCGGGAGGGGGAGATTTATTTTAGAGGGAAGATGTTTTTAGTGATTATAGAATTGATAATGAAGATTTACAAACATAAATTTTAACTGCAATGAAAAAAATTTTAACATACTTAATTATTTCTGCAACCGTACTCATCCTGGTTAGCTGTGATAAGCCCGCACCAACACAACTTATAGATGATACAACTGATGAATTTGAAGTTGAACTGCTTAATAAGGATCTTGATAACCCATCTTCCAATGGTACAGATACATCTGGAATTACTCAGGATTTAAAAGGTGTTACCAATCTTATATCAGTCAGTGGGATTAAGATTTCTTCCGAAAATAGAATCAGCGAATTCTCTCTTGCCCAGGCTATGTTTTTCGATAAATCGATACCAATAAAATATTCGGATGGAAGATTGCTTGCTTATAAGACAATTATTCCGGGAACAATTAAGTTTAACGGAACGGAAGCACACGTCGTACCCTATCGAATCAGATATAGAGAAGAAGGAACTCCAAAGGATACACTTATCGGTTTCAAATATTTGCTCTATAATATTTTCGGTGGTTATCCTGATCCTTTTTTCTTTAGTTATAATTCTAATGTGAGTTTTGAATTTGATCCCATTTTACCGGGAGAAAATATTTCGTTTAATATTCCAACACCGCATCAAATAAACGGAATCGTAAGTTTAAGTGGAAGTAAAAACAGTAAAACACTTGAAGCAACTCTAAGCTGGAACGAAAAAGGAGAGAAAAAAGTTTCAGTTATTATTGGTTTGATACGTTACGGTCAGCGTCAGTCCGTACCTGTATATAAAATGAAAACAGCAGATGATGGCGAATTAAAAATCCCCGGCAGGTATCTGAATCAGCTTCCTCTCGAGAACTTTGAAAAAATAGTTTTTACTTTTGTCAGAAGCTATGAAGGCTATCGCGGAAGCGGGGCAAATGAATTGTTAGTTTCATCGCAAAGTATTCACAGCATAATAATTGATATTCCTTGAAAAAAATATTTTTAATTTTATTATCAGTGATGGCTTTGAACTTAAAAATATTACCGCAGAGTTCTTTCGGTTTAGCAGGATATTGGGGACTACAGGAATCTGTTACAATCCCGTTCTATAACTACGAAAGCAATTCATCAAACTATTTTGGCATAAAGGACTGGGGAATATCGCTTCAATATGGTGCTGAATTTTCCGGCAGTGCAAATTCCAGTTTATATCTTCTATCTCTGGCAAAAAAGCTTGGCAATCATTCTCTGTCAGCCAGATTCACACCGGGCTACCAAAAAGAATTTCTTTTTGCAACAGGTGAATCAATAATAATTAATGATACAACAACACAATCGCTCGACGCTAATTATAACTACAAAGAGCTTTTTGGACTTGGTTATTCCTACAAATTTGATGAACAATTTAGTGCCGGGTTGGTAGTAAGATTTTTTAATCAGGATTTTAATCAGCAAATTGTCAAACCGGTTTTTGGTGATACTCTTTATCTTGTTCGTGAGAATTTAAATGAGTCAGCCAATATGTGGAATGTTGATCTTGGGTTAGATTACATCCTGAATAAAAATTTTCAATTCAGAGTTTCATCAATTAATCTCATTAATATTAAAGATGACTTCACTATTGAGGAATTTCAGGAATTTGAAATGCACCAGAAGAGAGGTGCGCTTCTGATGGCCAGCTATATGCCCGCTGAATTTATAAATCTTCACGTGTTATATGAAACATCAAATTCTTTCCAGATCAGCACTACCGGATATGCCAAGGGATTTACATATGGGTTAACTGCTTTTCATGATTATTATCAGGAACCATACATCGCGGGATTGATACCTGCTGTTGGCTACAGGACAAATCTTTTTGAATTTCTCCTCAGCGGCGTTAAATATTTTTCTGAGCGAAATACAAAGGCAAGCTTCTCAAAGTTTGCGGAAGAAGGAATTTATAACATAATTAATAATAGGTACAGCTTTGATAAAATTGTGCTCAGTATGGCACTTAATATCAGCGGCATACCTGAAAAACAAGTTGAGTTAATTGATGTTGAGATTGTGAGAGATATCTATCCAACATTTTACGATAAATATATTGATCAGCCATTTGCTTATGGACTGGTTGTGAATATTTCTGATAAAACTGTTAGCGTAATACCTTCGGTGAAAATAGAAGGAATTACTACTGATAAAATCCAGTCACCACCACAAACACTGGCGCCGGGAGATACGGCTAAAGTTCCTTTTTATCTCATCATCCCGGATAAATATGTAATTGATAAAGCAACTTTGTCGTATGCCGATTTCTATGTTACCGCATCCTCGACTGAGCCAGATGCTCAGCTTCAAAAAGCAGCTTTAATTAATGGTATGAACAGCTGGGATGGAAACGTTGCCAACCTCAGATATTTTATTAAGAGGGATGTTGAATTTTCAATGAACTATTCAAAGAGTATTTTAAGCAATAATAAATCAGTCATCGATACAATTCCATCAGAATTATCTTCATTCTACAAATCAAAAATTATTTTTAACGATTTTGTTAAAAAGCTGGTTTACACTTCTGACCCACGGGCCACTGCAGAGTATGTTCAATTTCCAAAACAAACAATTGAATTAAAAGGTGGAGATTGTGATGATTTAAGTGTTGCATATTCTTCTTTGCTTGAAAGTGTTGGTATTCAAACTGCTTTAGTTGATTACAAAGAGGATGGTGAAATCAGACACGTAAATGTTTTGCTCAACACCAAGTTATTACCATCTCAGGCAAAGTTAATTACTAATAATGATTCTAAATATTTCATCAGGAAAAATGAGCAGGAAAGTGATGAAGTCTGGATTCCAATTGAAACAACCTCCCTGACTGATTTTGATGAAGCGTGGAATGTTGGTGTTGAAAAGTTTAGCCGTGAAGCTGTTAACAATTTAGGATTGGCTGCAGGAAAAGTTGAAATTATTAATGTTTATTAATCAGGAGAAATTAAAATGTTAAATGTTGAACGAAATGAAATCCCGACTTTCGGGAAAATAAAATCTTTCTATTTGGAAAAAACCTTTTTGATTTTGCTGTTATTGGTTCCTTCACTCATTGCGCAGGAATATAAAGCTGCAGTTGTTAAAGGTGATGTAAAATATCGTACTGGCACATCTGAAGTATGGCTTGAATTAAGAGAAGGCACTGTATTACATTCTGATGATTTTGTCATTACCGGATCAAAGTCTTCCATTCAGATTAAAGGATCGGAAACTATTATAAATATTTCTGAGTTCTCTGCGATTTCTATTGCGAGTATTAAAGCAATGAGCATCGACGAACTTCTTCTTGCGTTGGCAATGGAGGATATGATCAATGCACCTAAACCCAATGGGAAAAATAATTCCAGTAACACAGCCGTTTATGGAAACAAAGAAGGACTTGATAAGAAACAAGAAGTAAAAGACGATGATTTTGGCAAGAAAAGATTAAACGGTGCAATGCAGATTGCAAAAAACGGATTCAAGGAATCATCCGTTGTGTTTGCAAAAGAAACTTTCAGAAAATACCCTGACACTAGACAAATTTCTTCTTATAGAATTTTCTTTGCAGATATACTTTATGAAAAAGGATTATATGAAGAAGCTCTTAGTGAGTATATGGAAATTACCAGGCTTGAATTGAGCAAGGAAGAAAAATTAAAAGTGGAATCACAAACTCAAAGCATAAATAAAATACTGCTTAACAATTAATTCTTAAATCCAGCCTAACTTTTGCAGATACTATTCCGGCTGAGCTTATTGCATCTAGGCTCAACGACTATATTCATTCCTATAGTTTAGTTGGTGATAATGAATCCGACAACTCTGTTGAAATAAAAAAGCTAATATTTGGCTGGTTTGTAGAAAATAGTTGCTCTCCGAGTTGTAATTAAAAAAAAAAATAAGCAATTTTATTTTTGAAAACATAATTCCTAACTCAAAAAAATGAGAGGCCGAATAATGAAGAAAATATTTACGTTACTTTGTCTTTTATCAGTCGTTCTTGTTTTCACGAATGAAAGCAACGCACAGTCTGGTAACCCAGTGATTAATCCTTACCTTCAGGTAGTTTTACTTGATGCCGGCAGTAGTGAAATGATAGATGTTTATGCCACACTGCGCGATCAATACTCTTTAGAAGATTTGAAACAGCAGACCACTTTTCTACCAAAGAAAGAAAGGCAGAAGGAAGTTGTAAGAATCCTAAGAGAGTATGCAAATGTTGAACAACGAGAAGTTCGCAATTATCTTGAGAATGCCAAGCAACAAAATCTTGTAACTAAAATTGATATTCTCTGGGCAGCCAACACAATAGTTTTTTCTGCTGTACCGGAAGTAATTTATTATCTTGCAGAAAATTTTGATGAAATTGCAGAGATAAGATATGACGTAAAGTATGATGAGAGTTTAGTAATTGATCCTACTGAAAATTCACAAACATATTATCCGCCAAATCCAACCGATAATCCTCCTCCACCTCAAATTGGATTAACTTTAATTAATGCGCCCGCAGTTTGGGCCGCAGGTGATAGCGGGCAAGGAGTTCTTGCAGCGAATCATGATTCTGGATGTGACTGGGACCATCCCGATTTAATCAATAATATCTGGAATAATCTTGGTGAAGATGCAAATAATAATGGCAGAACAGTTATATGGAATGGTTCTGCTTGGGTTTTTGATCCCGGTGACATAAATGGAATTGATAATGACTTAAATGGTTATGTAGATGATTTTATTGGATGGGATTTTAGCGGTAATGATAACAATCCATATAATCCTTCTGAGACGCATGGTACTTGTACTGCTGGAATCGTTTGTGGCGATGGAACAAATGGAACACAAACCGGTGTTGCTCCAAAAGCCAAGCTGATAAATTGCCAGCTTGGAGGTGAGTCAACTTCCTGGCTTGCAATCCAGTACTCAGTTGCAGCTGGTGTTGATGTAATAACAAGTTCACATAGTTATAAATGGTATTTCAGTCCTCAACCAAATTATCCGATGCACAGACAGTTAAATGACTTTGAATTGGCTGCCGGTGTAGTTCATACAAACTCAACAAGCAACGATGGTAATACTGTAGGTATTCCTTTTAATATTTCGGCTCCTGGAAATACTCCAACATCCTGGATCCATCCTGATCAAACATTGGTTGGCGGATTGAGTTCAGTAATAGGCGTTGGTAATGTTACAGCTTCAACTGATGTAATTGCCAGCAGCTCGCCCTGGGGTCCAACAACTTGGGAAAATCTTCAAGCTAATCATCCAAGTTATCCATACCCGATGCCAATCGAATATCAGGATTATCCATATGAAACTTCACCCGGTTCAATGGGTTTAATAAAACCAGATGTTTCTGCGCCGGGCAATGGAACTACTTCAACAACAAATGGCACCGGTTATACATCATTCAGCGGAACATCAGGTGCAACACCACACGCTTGTGGTACTGTGGCTTTAGTTTTATCGGCAAATCCAAATCTAACTCCTGCTGAAGTTAGTATGATTCTTCAAACAACTGGTGTTGAAAAAGGTGATCCGGGTAAGGATAACAGATATGGTGCAGGAAGAATAGATGCATACCAGGCTTATTTACTTGCGGTAGCAATGATTCCTGTTGAGCTTGAATCTTTTACTGCAACTGCAAATGAAAATTCTGTAACACTAAACT
>CAZLJI010000088.1:0-8529 GCA_964559565.1 uncultured Ignavibacteriaceae bacterium
TTAGTTAACAAGATATCCTGCTTTGAAAACTTAAGAGGCACTCTCATTTCCTTCTCTATGGCAACATTGGGATTGCCGTATACAGCCGCAGCAAGAAACTTCGGATTTACTAAGAAAGCATTTGAATTACTTGGTGGGTATACCAAAACAACTGATACAATAAGCGGTGATGATGATCTTCTTTTACGAGAGGCAATTAAGAATAAAATGAAAATTGGTGTGATAACAGAATCCGGTTCATTTGTTTATTCGGAAACTAAAAATTCTTTTAATGAATACTTTCAGCAGAAAGCAAGACATACCCAAACTTCATTTCATTATTTAATAAGACATCAGGTCATTCTTGGTTTATGGCATATGTTGAATTTATCTTTTTTATTCTCTCCTCTGCTGATGTTCTTCAATCCAATTCTGGGAATACTTCTTCCATCGAAGCTCATAATGGATTTTATAGTCGTAAAAACAAATCAGAAAAAATTCAGCTACACTTTTTCAATTACAGAAATTATTTACTTACAGATTTTTTATGAAGTACTTTTAATCATCCATTTCTTTAATGCAAGATTCTTTAAAATCAAATGGAAGTAACACAAAAAATTCAGAGAGAATATAATCCAGAGCATCCAAATTTCGAACGCTGGCAAAAAGCGCGCGATCTTTCAGATGAACGTGCCAGATTTGTTGAAAGTATCCTATCAACTGAACTTGTTAGCAAGGGATTAAAAATTCTGGATGTCGGTGCGGGTGAAGGAAGCACTTCAAAGCTTTTCTCACAAAATAATTTTGTGGTTAGTCTGGAACCAAAACCCGAGCGAATAAAAAAAATATCGGGTTCTGATTCACTCAGTTCGCTTATTGCCGATAGCTTAAATCTTCCAATTAAATCTGACAGTTTTGATC
This sequence comes from uncultured Ignavibacteriaceae bacterium, assembly GCA_964559565.1. Taxonomy (GTDB): domain Bacteria; phylum Bacteroidota; class Ignavibacteria; order Ignavibacteriales; family Ignavibacteriaceae; genus IGN2. The sequence continues at coordinate 901 of CAZLJI010000088.1, forward strand.
TTATCATTCTACAGGATGTAATAGAACATTTAAGCATAAATGAAAAATTGATTGAAGAGTTAACCAGCTTGTTGAAAAATGACAGGCTCATCTATCTCAGCACTCCGAACAGATTTTCAATTATGAATATTATTTCTGATCCACATTGGGGTATGCCAGTTCTTTCTCTATTGAAACGCAATCAGATAAAAAAATATTTTCTCAGATATTTCAGAAAGAGTGATTACTCAAGAGATGATGTTGCTGAACTTTTATCTCTCAAACAGCTTTACAAATTGTTCGGTCAATATTATACCATTAAAATCTGTACAAAATTTTCTGTCGATTATTTATTGGCTGGTGGAAAAGGATTGGTGTGGAGTAAGTTTCATCTTCGATTAGTAAAAATGGTAAACTTTTTACATCTCAATAAATTACTCCTGCGTCTTGCCAATGATAAACCAGGAATGATAAATAAGTTTTTCACTCCAACTTTTTATATCATACTTAAAAAGAAATAATTCTTTTTGATATTAGATGACTAAAAAATTATCTTTCATTAATCAAATTTGTAAAAAAATGGATTACAAACACTTAGCTGAATCAGCAATAAAAGCAAAGCAAAACGCATTGCCAATCTATTCTAACTTTTATGTTGGCGCTGCTATTTTAACAACCGAAAAGAAAGTTTATACAGGCTGCAATGTTGAATCGAGCTCGTACAGTTTGACAATTTGTGCAGAGCGTACTGCTATCTTTAAAGCAATTTCCGAAGGGGAAAGAGAATTTAAAGCAATTGCTGTTGCCGCTGATACAGAGGACTTCATTTCTCCCTGCGGTGCCTGCAGACAAATAATAAGCGACCTTTGTGGTGAAATAGATATAATTCTCGTCAGCTCAAGCGGCGATTATATCGTAAAAAAAACTTCCGAACTTCTCCCCTTCGCATTTGGAGATAAAGATCTCAAATAACCAAGACCAATATTATTTAATAATTGATTTTTAATTATGACAGACATTCCTCCACATCAACTTCCTAAGGACACCGGCTGGATAGAAGTAATAACCGGTTGTATGTTCAGCGGCAAAACTGAAGAGCTTATTCGCAGACTGAGAAGAGCTCAGATAGCCAAACAAAAAGTAAAAATATTTAAACCCAGGATTGATGCAAGATATTCTGAGAATTCAATAGTATCACATAACGAGCAATCACTTCCTTCAATTCTCATTGATGACATAATTGAAGTACTAAAACATTCAGATGATGCTCAGGTAATTGGTATCGATGAAGCTCAATTCTTTAATGAAAGTATTATTCCTATTTGTAACTCACTAGCGTCCAATGGAAAAAGAGTTATTGTAGCAGGTCTTGATCAGGATTACACAGGCAAACCCTTTGAACCAATGCCTCAACTTTTAGCTATCGCTGAATATATCACAAAGCAGCACGCAATTTGTGTTGTATGCGGAAATCCTGCTGATAAAACGCAGCGAAAAACTTCCGAGTCGGAAAGGGTTGTTGTAGGAGCGGCAAATATTTACGAAGCCCGTTGCCGTAAATGCCATTACATTCCTAAAGAAAGTTAACAAGGGAATATGGATTTTGTTTCAATCTTCAGAGGATTATTTGGATTAGTACTTCTTATTGGAATCTCTTTCATCTTTTCCAATAATAAATCAAAAATTAATTGGAAGCTGGTAGCCGGAGGACTTGTACTGCAGATTATCTTCGCAGTGCTCATTCTTAAAGGTGATTCTCTGCGTTCATTCTTTTCACCATTCGGGTGGCCGAAGGATTTTTTTAACTGGATAAGTTATTTCTTTGTTCTTGTGCTGAACTTTACTTCTGCGGGTGCACAGTTCGTGTTTGGAGATCTTGCAAAACCGCCCGGAGCTGAAGGAAGTCTTGGTTCATTCTTTGCTTTTCAGGTTCTCCCTACAATTATTTTCTTTGCAAGTCTGATGTCTCTCCTCTACTATCTTGGAATTATGCAGTTGATTGTTAAAGGTATGGCCTGGATAATGGCTAAATCTCTCGGCACAAGCGGTGCCGAATCACTATCCTGCTCAGCTAATATTTTTGTTGGACAGACAGAAGCTCCATTAATGATAAAGCCCTTCCTTAATAGAATGACCAAAAGTGAAATACTCACAGTAATGGTTGGTGGAATGGCAACTATCGCTGGTGGAGTAATGGCTGCTTACATTCAAATACTTGGTTCAGCATACGCAGTCAAAAATGGAATCCCACTTGAACAAGCTCAACAGCTTTTTGCAACCCATCTTTTAGGTGCAAGTGTTATGGCTGCACCGGCAGGTATAGTAATCTCCAAAATACTTTTTCCTGAAACAGAGGATCCGGTCACAAAAGGAACTGTAAAAGTTGAAGTAGAAAAGAATGCATCGAATGTAATTGAAGCAGCAGCGAACGGTGCAGCTGATGGCTGGAAGCTTTCCATTAATGTTGGTGCAATGTTACTCGCATTCATAGCGTTAATTGCATTAGTAAATTATTTGCTGAATGGATTCGGTGATTTAATTAATGTTAATGAATCTTTAATGACGAATTTTGGTCAACCACTCAGTTTTCAACTATTGATTGGTTTGGTTCTTCAGTTTGTAGCATTTGGTATCGGCGTTCCCTGGGAAGATGCATTGAACTTTGGTAGCCTGCTCGGAATTAAGGTAGTGCTGAATGAATTCGTTGCCTACACAGAGATGGGCACTCTAGTGGAAATAGGAAAAATTCTGAATGAAAAAACTATATTGATGCTAACTTATGCATTGTGTGGGTTCGCTAACTTTAGCTCCATCGCAATTCAGATTGGAGGAATAGGTCCACTAGCTCCTGACAGAAAATCTGATATCGCAGCATTGGGGCTCAAAGCTGTGCTTGGTGGAGTATTAGCAACATTAATGACAGCAACTCTTGCAGGTTTACTATTTAGTTAAAATATGATTGATCTGAATTTTAAATATCAGGATGCGATTGCCTACCTTAAAAAGGAAGCGCCTTTTGTCCCTGATGCTGCAGTTGTTCTCGGAAGCGGATTGGGTAACTTCGCAGACTCAATTCAAAAAGTAAAATCTATTTCTACTTCTGATATTCCTCATTACCCTTCAGCATCGGTTGAAGGCCACATGGGATTAATTCATTTTTCAAAAATCGAAAATAAAAAAATTTTAATATTTCAGGGACGTAATCACTTTTACGAAGGATATGGACTAAACGATTGTGTTCTTCCGGTACTGCTTGCAAAAAAAATCGGCTGCAGCGAAATTATTTTCACAAATGCTGCTGGTGGAGTAAATAAAGATTTCGTCCCGGGTGATCTTATGCTGGTTGAATCATTCAACTCTATCAATATTAAAAGGGAGCTGACAGATCTCATTGGCATTTCATCACTAGAAACAAAGAATAATTTTCTTAACTGTCCTTCCCAAAGGCTGAATAAAATTTTTAATGAGACTGCAGGTAAAACAGGAATTGACTTAAAGTCAGGAAGTTACTGGTACACAAAAGGACCCAGCTATGAAACTCCAGCTGAAATCAAAATGATTCAAAGATTTGGAGGAGATGCTGCTGGAATGTCAACTGTTCACGAGGCTGTATTTGCTTCATCATTAAATATGGAAATAGCAATAATATCATGCATTACTAATATGGCTTCCGGAATTTCCGAACAAAAGCTCTCTCATGCCGAAGTTACTGAAACTGCAAAGAAGTCCTCGGAAAAATTCACTTTACTATTAAAAACAGCTATTTCAAGGTTGTAGTACATCCTATTATTTCCCTCAAATTTAATTGACTTTGTAAGAGGCAACACCTAATTTTGGCAGTTCAATTTATAAATTTCAAATCACATTATTAATCAGGTATGAAAGAATTCAGATTTAGACTTATTATCATCGTAGCTGCGATAGCTTTGTCGATCTATCTTTTATATCCTACTTATCTGGATTACCAGAATAGCAGCGATATAAAACAAACCCTCGAGTTGAAAAGAAATCAGCTAAAGCAAAGTGATCCGGATCTGACAAAAGCACAAATTGAAAAACAAGTCAGATCAGTGGAAGACAGCATTCTAGCTGCCAATCCGGATATAGTAAAGAACAAAGAAAAACGTGTTAAGCTTGGATTAGACCTTCAAGGTGGTATGCGTGTAGTTCTTGAAGTAAATACAGGAAAGCTTCTTGAGAAACTTGCTAAAAATCCCGATGAAACTTTCAGGGCTGTTTTAGCAGAGGCTCAAAAGGAATCAGAAAGAACAGACGAATCAGTTGTTGATATCATTGCGAGAAAATTCAGTGAAAGAGGAATAAGACTAAGCAGATATTTTGGCACAATCAGAGACGATGACAGCCAGATATTATCAAGCTTAAGTGATAATGCGGAAGATGCTGTTAATCGTGCAGTGGAAATTATCAGAAATAGAGTTGACCAATATGGTGTGAGCGAACCATCAATTCAAAGACAGGGCAGCAGACGAATTATAGTTGAATTACCGGGAATTGCTCGTGAAGAAGAAGCGAAAAAATTATTACAGGGAACTGCACTTCTAGAATTCAGAATTGTACGCGAAGCTGATTTCACTTTCCCCATAATGCAAAAAATTGATGATGTGCTTGCCGGTAAAGTTCTTGATGATACGACACAGGTTGTCTCAGAAGATAAATCTACTGAAACTACACCCACTGACACATCAGTAGCAGCAGCTGATACTACTACACCAGAAGGAGAACTTTCTGAGGAAGAATTCAGAAAGCAGCATCCATTCTTTTCAATTGCACTTTTAGATCCGCAGGGAAGAAGTGCTGATGCATATGTTAAAGCTGAAGACAAAACTAAAATGGAGCTTATACTGAACAGAGCAGATGTTCAAAAGGTTATTCCTAATAACGTTGAGTTTAAGTTTCAGGCAAGACCACAGACCGATCCTGAAGGCAATGATTTTTATGTAATGTATCTTGTTAACAAAGAGCCTGAATTAACAGGTGGTGTTATTACAGATGCGACCGCTAACATCGATCCAAATACTTCAGCTCCAATAGTAACAATGACAATGAATTCAGAAGGTGCAACGGAATGGGCAAGAATTACCGGCGCCAATGTAAATAAAAGAATAGCAATTATGCTTGACGGTGGAATTTTTTCATCGCCTGTTGTTAAAGGAAAAATTCCGGGTGGAAGATCTCAAATAGAAGGTATGGCAGATCTTAACGAAGCAAAACTTCTTGAGATAGTTCTAAAAGCTGGTGCACTTCCCGCTCCTGTTGATATTATTGAGGAAAGATCAGTTGGTCCATCATTGGGTGAAGATTCAATTAACAGAGGAGTACTTTCGGTTATCCTCGGTTATATAGTTGTCGCTATGTTTATGATTATATATTATAAGCGTGCCGGAGTTATAGCTTCAGCTGCATTATTGTTCACAGTATTATTTACATTAGGTGTTCTCGCTGGATTTAGTGCAACCCTTACACTTCCTGGCATCGCTGGAATATTATTAACCATCGGTATGTCTGTAGACTCAAACGTACTTATTTATGAAAGAATAAGGGAAGAGCTTGCAACTGGCAAAACGGTAAAAGCATCGATTGATAGCGGATTTAAAAGAGCAAACTCTGCAATTATAGATTCCAACTTAACAACTTTCATTACAGGCATCATCCTTTACCAATTTGGTACTGGTCCGATACAAGGATTTGCATTAACACTTATGATCGGAATCGCTGCAAGTTTATTTAGTGCATTGGTTATTGCAAGATTAATATTTGATATGATGACATCGAAAAATATTTCCGTAGATGTTGGATAAAAAAATAAAAAGGGACAAGGAGATTTTTTTAAAATGAGAATTTTTCAGAACTTCAATTACAATTTTTTAGGAACACGAAAAGTTACTTACATTATCTCGCTAGGAATGCTCCTGGTGGGTTTAATAGGTTTTTTAATAAATGGGTTTCATTTCGGTGTGGATTTTAATGGTGGAAGTGAAATCGTTCTTCAGTTTGAAAAGCCAATTGAGATTTCGAACATTAGAACTTACATGACCAATATTGGATTAGGTTATGTTGAAGTTAAAACATTCGGAGATGAAACAGGAGTGATGTTCAGAACTGACCTTCAATCGATACCGCCGGAATTATATCCAAAAGTTATTGATGGGCTTGAAACAGAAATTGATAAAGTTTTACCGAATGTACCCAGGCAAATAATTGATTCGACAAATAATTCAATAACATACTCATTTGCGAATCCTGATACGACAAATAGAATTTTTGATGCACTTGTTGAAGCCGGTTTTCAACCTGCTAAAGTCTCTGAAGAACGAAACAATACTCAACTTCAGATCAGTGTTGGTATAGCTGATTGGATTAAGGAAAATCTTCGGGCGAAAATTTCTGACAACAGTTTTACTATTCTCAAGGAGGACAAAGTTGGGCCAAAAATTGGTGACGAATTAAAACGTGATGCAGTTCTTGCATTATTCTTTTCACTTATTGCAATTCTGATTTACATCGGATTCCGATTCAAATTTATTTTCGCTGTAGGTGCAGTTGCTGCATTGTTCTTTAATGTATTGGTTACTTTAGGATTGTTTGCCGCACTATACGGCGTTTTCCCGGGATTGAACCTCGAAATTGATTTGAATATAGTAGCTGCATTCCTGACTCTTATCGGATACTCGATAAATGATACGATCGTAGTATTCGATCGTATAAGAGAAAATATGAAAATTCATAAAACAAGATCTTTGTTTGATATCATTAACACAAGTTTAAGTCAAACAATGAGTAGAACAGTTCTTACCGGAGGATCTGTACTGCTTACCTTGATAGTACTTTTAATCTTTGGTGGTGAAGTACTCAGAGCATTTGCTTTTACATTATTCGCAGGTATTCTTTTCGGAACTTATTCATCTGTCTATGTCGCCAGTATGCTGGTTTATGAATATGCTACCAAGTATCACAAAAAAGTCGAATTCTAATTTTTAATGAAGGCCGGAGAATTTTCTCCGGCTCTCTCTTTCCTTAAAATAATCTTCTTTACAAATTTCTTATTTCAGCTCTTAATTTCTTCCCAAAGTCGATTGATTTGGAATTACTTCAAATAGTGCTATTTTAAATCAATCATAATTAACAATATTTGTTAACTATTAAAGGAAAATAGTGAGCACTAAATTATATGTGGGAAATCTCCCATGGAAGTTTGATAACAATCAATTATCGGACGCATTTAAACCTCACGGTAATGTAGTGTCTGCTAAAGTTGTAACCGATAAGGAAAGCGGAAGATCGAGAGGTTTTGGTTTTGTTGAAATGGAGAACGATAGCGATGCAAACAGCGCAATAAAAGCATTGAACGGATCTGAACTTGGTGGAAGAAAATTAGTAGTATCCGCCGCAAAAGCAAGTTAACTTATTTCACAACGTTAATTATACCTTTCTGAATGAAAGGCATTATTTTTTTTAGAATATTCAAAACAATAAATCCCTGCATTACATAATTGTCAAACACAGGGATCTGTTCTTACTTTCTTCGAATTCTTTTCTACTGACTATTAGTAGTTTCCATTTGTTTTATATTATCTCTTTCAGTTCGACAGCCAGCTTGTAACCAGGCTTTAATCCCACCGCTAAGGTTAT
>CAZLJI010000089.1:0-8489 GCA_964559565.1 uncultured Ignavibacteriaceae bacterium
AATTCTACTCAAATCATTTTTGAACTGCAGTTTGTATACGCTTGTTGTGTCATCATCTGATTTATTAGATTTTGTTGATTCCATTTTTTGTTCCTTTTGATTGTGATTTACTACACCTGAATGTGAAGTTCCCTCCGAGCAAGATCCAATTAAGAGAGTAGATACTATCAATAATATTTTCGTGTTCTTCATTGTCATTCCTTTACTTAATTGACAATGAAAATTTAACACCCCATATCGCCGAAGATGTTACAGGATTATTGAAATGATTTACAGAATTTTTTGATTTACAAAGAATCCAGAGATTGGCGTTTTAATGCACCAATAGATTTGAAGTGAGAAGGTGTCAATCCGGTTACCTTTTTAAATTGGTTTGAAAGATGGGCAACACTACTGTATCCCAGTCTGAATGCAATTTCAGAGAGAGTAAGCTCGTCATACACAAGTAGCTCTTTAACTTTTTCAATCTTCTGCTGAATGAAATAGTGTTCGATTGTTTTACCTTCCACAGAAGAGAAGAGCGTGCTTAGATAAGAATAATCGTGATTTAAATTTTGGCTGAGATATTTTGAAAGGTTTGTTCTCTTATCAGGATTTTCCTTTTGAATAAGCTCAATAAGTGTTTTTTTTATTTTTTCAATCTGGAGGGATTTTCTGTTATCTATTATTTCAAAACCTTCCATTAATAATTTGGCCTCCAGTTCTTTTTTTAGCGACGTGTCCAGCGGCTGTAACAGTTGTACCTCACCTAGTAAAACAGGCTTATGTTCTATCCCGAGATCACAAAGAATCTTTGTAACAGTCTTTTTACACCTGTCACATACCATATTCTTAATATATATTTTTTCATTTTGCATCGGTTAAATAAAAATAATACAAAAATTTGTTGAGTGAAATGCCTGTTATTTGTTTCATGGCCATTACCGTTTAACACGGCTTTTTTCCATTGAAGAACAAATTACCCCTCAATTCTTTATTTTTAATTATTTTAACTGAATAGCAATGGATTATTTCGGTAATGTCTTCAATTATCTGCAACTTTCATAAATGTTCTTAACAAGAAACTATAAACTACAACACGTTTTAATCTACACAATTATGGGAACCATCGCTGGCACGGTGATAGGATTCCTTCTCCATTATATTGATAAGATTGATGATACCGGACCAACTTTTAGAGGTTTATTTATCGGCTTTCTTGTTGGAACTTCAATCGGACTTTGCGAGGAGTTTTTATTTTTAGAAAGATTCAGACGCAAATCTTATTTCTTTCTTCTATTATTCAGAACGATAGTTTATTCTACTGTTATCGCATTTCACGAATTGCTAATTAATTCTGCAAGCAATTTATTAACAAAAAATTTATCTATCGGTGAATCCATTTATGCTGCGGTTTATAGGCAAAATTTTCCTCGCGACCTTACCATCATTGCTATCGTTTCTGTGGTTTCAATCGCATTTCTCCAAATTAGAAGGCTGCATAGACCCGGAGATTTGCTAAAATATGTTACCGGCAGGTATCATCTTCCCGAAGAGGTAAATAAAATTTTTCTTTTCATTGATTTAAAGTCTTCAACTGCGATTGCTGAAAAGCTAGGTAATACAAAATACAGTTCGTTCCTGATCGACTACTTCCACGATATGACCGGTGCCATACTTATGTCAAAAGCCGAAATCTATCAATACATCGGTGACGAAATAATTCTAACATGGAATTTCAAGAGTGGGATTAAAGATGCCCGCTGTATCAATTGTTTTTTTGATATTCTGACTTCGATAGAGTGGAATAAAGAAAAATATTTAAAAAAATACGGCGTTCACCCTGAGTTCAAGGCCGCACTGCACGCTGGGAAAGTTTCTGTAACCTGGATAGGTACCATCAAGAAGGAAATTGTTTATCACGGTGATGTCATTAATACCAGCGCAAGAATCCAGGAAGAATGCAACAAGTATAATCAAAAGTTTTTAATCAGCGAGTATATGCTGCAGAATGTTGAGCTGCCTGAATATCTGCGTTCCGAATTTGTTGGCGAACTTCAGCTTAAAGGAAAAGAGAAAAAAGTTAAAATATTTGGGCTGAAAAGTATAGCCGAAATTTAAATTTGCTGTTTTTCATTATGAAAAAATGGATTGTTAGCTCATTGGTTTTTATTTTAACATTGGCCATTACAGCGTTCGTTGGTTTTTATATTGCAATATTTTTAATCGGCCCGCACTCTGATGTTTTACATGATTGGCTGCATATTCCCGTTGGAATTATTCTGCTGGTATTAATTCTTGGAATCCCTGTATGGCTTGGACGCAAAACATTTCATCATTTCAGTCACAAAGGAATCAATAATCTTTCAAATTAACTTGCACGGAAAGTATATATGAAAATTCTGGCTATAGAAAAGGAAATGGCAAACGCGAGAGTTATTTCCTTCAGAAAGCATGCGAAAGCTGAAGCAAAAGCTCTCTGGAAGCTTTATTTAAACGGTATTGTTCGCGAGTTTTATTTTCGAAAAGAGAAAAAACTTGCCGTGCTTATACTTGAGGTAAAAAGCAAAGCAGAAGCAAATATGGCATTGAGCAAACTCCCTTATGTAAGTAAAAAACTCATTGAGTTCGAATTAATATCGCTCAGACCTTATCCGGGATTCCAAAGATTATTTAAGTAAAAATAATTAATTGATGATACTTATTTTATGATCACCGATTTACAACGAAAGAAAGCAGAACAATTTTTATCTCTTCATAAAAATGACAACATGTTACTCCTGCCAAATATCTGGAATCCAATCGGCGCACGAATATTAGAAGCGAAAGGCTTTCCTGCGGTAGCCACTGCGAGTGCAGCAATTTCATCTTCACTTGGCTATAAAGATGGAGAGAAAATAAAGTTTACTACTCATCTTGAAATTGTAAAAAGAATTGCTGATAGTGTCGATATTCCGGTTACTGCTGATATTGAGTCCGGCTATGCTCGGGATATTCCGAAACTAAAAGAAAACATTAATTTATTATTAGATACCGGTGCTGTTGGAATAAACTTAGAAGACAGTGTTGGTAAAGAAGGTGTTCTGAGGAATATAGACGAACAAACAGATAGGATTTCGGCGGTTAGAGAAACTGCAGAGAAAAGAGGAATTCATCTTGTCATCAATGCAAGGACGGATTGTTTTCTCGGCAAGCAAATAAAATCAAATGCAGAATTAATTGAGGGGGCAATAAAAAGAAATAAAAAATATATTGAGGCAGGAGCAGACTGTTTCTTTCCTGTCGGAACTCTTGATCTTGAAACTGTCAGAACACTTCGTAAAGAAATTAAGTCGCCGATAAATATTCTCGGTTCAGCAAAATCAGTTCCGTTAAAAACACTTCAGGAGTTGGGAATAAATAGAGTAAGTTTTGGCCCTTTTATTTTCCGTTCACTATTAAAAAAATTCTCTGGTATCCTCGATGAGTTAAAAGAGCTCGGCAGCTACGAATCTTTTGGAAAGGAAATATTATCCTTTGATGATGTTCAGAAGTTTTTGAAACAAGAAAACGAATAGCGAGCTTCCCTTATAAATAAATAATTCTTCTTATGACAAGTTCATCTTCACTAAGAAACCGGCTCATAAACTTCTTCGGCATTAATAAAAACATGACCGCAATGATCATTCTGGTTGTGCTTGTAATGCTCGGAGAAAAAATGGGTGAACGTTTCCTGCCATTATATATACTCGCAATTGGCGGAACTAACCTCGCCGTCGGTTTTCTTAATGCAATGGACAATCTGCTAAGTGCGCTTTATTCTTTTCCCGGTGGATATTTAAGCGACAGGATCGGATACAAAAAAGCGTTGATGCTATTTACCAGCATAGCAATGATTGGATATTTGATAGTAATAATTTTCCAATCGTGGCAAGCAGTTTTTTTCGGCTCTGTACTTTTTATTGCGTGGAGTGCAGTGTCTCTTCCGGCCATTATGAGCTTGATTTCCAAAAGTGTTCCATCCAACAAAAGAACGATGGGAATTTCCATTCATTCTATAGTAAAAAGAATTCCGATGTCACTTGGTCCGTTGCTCGGAGGAACATTGATCTCCGTTTACGGAACTACTGCTGGTATAAGGATTTCATTCATCACTGCATTTGTACTTGGGTTGGTTGCATTGGCTGCAATTCACTACTTAATGGAAAACGAAATTGTTGCACCCAAAAGCACTCAGATAAAGGCTCTGTTACAATTAAAAAGTTTTACTCCGGATTTAAAAAATTTATTAGTGTCGGATATTCTTATAAGATTTGCCGAACAAATTCCGTACGCTTTTGTTGTCATTTGGTGCGTAAATAACATTGGTGTAACAGCATTTCAATTCGGTATTCTAACAACAGTTGAAATGGTAACCTCAGCGTTAGTGTACATTCCTATCGCTTATTATGCAGACAGATATTTTAAGAAGCCGTTTATTCTCATAACTTTTTTCTTCTTTACAATTTTTCCACTGATAACTTATTTTTCAAGTTCCTTCACCGCATTAGTTTTTGCATTTATCATTCGGGGACTGAAAGAGGTTGGTGAACCCACTCGTAAATCTTTAATTATGGACTTGGCCCCCGAAAATGCAAAAGCCGAAACGTTCGGAACTTATTATCTTTTTAGAGATGTTGTTGTTTCAATTGCGGCGTTAAGCAGTGCATTTCTCTGGAATATTTCACCGTTCACAAATTTCATTACTGCTTTTATCTGCGGTTTAATCGGAACGGTTTGGTTTGCTGTTTGGGGGAGAGATTTTAGGAGGGTAGAAACTTAATTTGTTTAATTACTGTCATAATTTTATTTCAATTATATATTAATTATATAATAGTTTTTCTGTGTGAATTCAAAAATTAAAATGAACAATACGCTTCAGAATAAAAATACTTTGCTGTTTGACCTTGATGGTACTCTGGTCGATTCTTTTTCTGTTCACCTGGAAATATTTAGACTCACATTTGCTCATTTCGGTATCCAACTAAATGAAGAAAAATTTTTAAGCAGTTATTCACCTAACTGGTATAAAATCTATGAGGCATTTGGTCTCAATAAAAAAGATTGGGATTCTGCAGACACATTCTGGCTTAGGGAGGCTGAAAAAATATCCATCCGACTTTTCCCTGGTGTTAAAGACATGCTTTTAAAACTTGGGGAACATTATACTTTAGGATTGGTTACGTCGGGCTCAAAATCCAGGGTTGAAAGAGATATAATAGCTACTGGTATTAATACTCTTTTTAAAACTATTGTGACCGGCGATGACATTAAAACACCCAAACCAGCACCGGAAGGTTTGGAAATAGCTTTAAAAAATCTGAACACTTCGGCAAATGCATCGGTTTACATTGGCGACTCTTCAGCAGATTATGAAATGGCTAAAGCAGCCGGTATTTATTTCATTGGTGTTAGCAGCGAATTTAATAGTCTTAGTTCTAACCATCCGGATTATTCCGTTCATTCAATAATTGAAATTCCTATATTACTCGGTATGAAGGAGTAGAATAGTGTCGTCAAATAAATTTTCAGTCTCTGCAAAAATTAACTCGTCATCAAAAGTCGTTTATGCGATCATCGCTGACTATCGAGATGCTCATCCAAAGATCTTACCTAAACCACCATTTGTTTCTTTGATTGTTGAACAAGGTGGTATCGGAGTCGGAACTATTGTTCGTGTACAAATGAAAGTACTGGGTAAGATTCAAAAATTCAGAACGGTTGTAACCGAACCTGAACCCGGAAGAGTTCTGGTTGAAACAAATGATACCGGGTATATCACTACATTCACTGTTGAATCAATTGATGATGGGAAAAATTCTTTCGTTACTTTTACAACCGGAATACCTGATAGTTCTGGCTTATTTAAAAATTTTGTGTTCCGTTTAACTAAACTGATGCTTACCCCGGTTTATAAACAAGAACTGGAAAATCTTGCTCAGTTTGCTGCCAAACACAATTAATTTATTGATATATGAATACAGAAATAAATAAAAGTATCTTTAGATCTTTCCCTGAACTTGAGAGCGAAAGGCTTCTCTTCCGTAGAATTTTACAAAGCGATGCAAATGATTTATTTCGCATCAGATCGAATGATGATGTGTTGAGATTCATGGATGTACCACGACATTATTCAATCGGCGATTCGGAAAAGTTGATTCACACCTTCGATGAATCTTATGAAAATGAAACCGGTATAAATTGGGTTATCGTTGAAAAACTCTCGAATAGTTTTGCTGGTTATTTCGGATTCTGGCGGATGATCCCCGAACACTGCCGGGCTGAAATCGGATATGCTCTTAAACCTGAATTCTGGGGAAGGGGTTATATGTACGAAACAATAAACAAAATGGTACGGTTTGGCTTTGAGAACATGAGGCTCCACAGCATCGAAGCAAACGTGAATCCACTAAATGAAAGATCAAAGAAAGTGCTCGAACGAATCGGCTTTAGGATGGAAGCGCATTTCCGGGAGAACTACTTATTCAATGGTGAGTTTCTTGATAGTGTGATTTACTCATTGCTTGAAAAAGATTTAACCTCTGATTTCAGTTGAATCTATAATTTATAGCGCCGACAGTTGATTTTTTTAAGAATATGAGCTAAGTTGATTTGAGATTTTCTACTATCAATTACTTTATTAAAAAGATATCTCAAACGGAGGATGCAATGAGTATACTATGGACAATTCTTATCGGTCTGGTGGCAGGTGCTCTCGCAAAATTTATAATGCCGGGTAAAGATCCGGGAGGAATTATAATAACAATACTTATCGGTATTGCCGGATCATTCATATTTACATACTTAGGAAGATTTCTGGGAATGTATCAGGAAGGTGAGACTGCCGGTTTCATTGGTGCAGTAGTAGGCTCCATCATTCTTCTGGCAGTTTACAGAATGTTCAAGAAAAAGTAGTAAAAATCTAACATACTCTTTTTTGCTTTAGAAGCTTTAACTGCTTCAGGAATTTTTTAGCTTTTTCACTTAATCCTAATTGCTGACTAAAAGCTCAACTAATTTTATTCCTCGATTTATATATCTGCTGTTCGATTATCGGATGCACAAAAAATTTTCCCAGATGACCAATTAAACATTGAATCATTTCGAGGCAATTCTAAATATAATTTCAAACACTTGCTGATTTTTAATTGAGTATTTCGTAAATAAAAGTTAAGTTGCGGGCGATTTGTTTCTTAACTGTTCCCTAATAATTGATCCTCCGATTAGAGACAATGATAATCAATATTAATTCTGTTATATAAAACAGGGAATTAATAATGAAAATGACTAGAGTCGAAGCGAGTATAGAAATCAACAAACCGGTTAAGGAAGTTTTTGCTTATGCATCCGATTGGAAGCATTGGGTAGAATGGAGAGAAGGAGTATCTGACCTTAAGCCAACATCAGAAATTGAAAAAGGTAATAATGCTCGATTTGCCTATAAAGCACTTGTTGCAGGTTTTAAATTCCCTCTTGAAACTGAGATACACTATTATAAAGAAAATTCAGGATGGCAGGGGATAGTAAATAAAGGATTTCCACACAAGATGCAGTGGCTGTTTGAAAATAAAGCAAGCAAAACAAATGTTACTTATATCATTGAATATGTCCCTCCCTGGTTTTTAATTGGACCATTGCTAAACTTTTTTGTATTGAAACCGAGCTGGCAACTTAAGCTCAAGAAGACGCTTAACAACTTAAAGATTTATATGGAAGATCCTCAGAAAAGAAATATAAGCAATTGATATTTTTTCCTTTTGAAGAAAGTTTAGCTTGAAAATAATTAAAGTTTTTTGAAGATTTAATTCTAATTTAGCTATTCAGACAAAACTACAACAAGAGTTGAAAAACTCAGGGAAAATGGAAACCCTTGCTTCTATAAACTCACTTACTCGCCAGGCATACAACCTCGCTGCTCAAAAATACCACGAACTCTTCCACAACGAGATGAATGAAAAAGAATATGATCGGCAACTTCTTGATTCATTTGCTGTCAGATTCAATAAAGATTCACTTATTTGTGATGCGGGCTGCGGACCATCTGCGCACATTGGAAGATATGTATTTGATAAGGGGATAAAAGTTGTTGGCGTGGACATTTCAGAAAAATGTATTGAGCTTGCACGGATTAATAATCCAGAAATGAAGTTTGAATGTGCTGATATCAGCAGTATGCCGTTTGATAATAACACATTTGACGGGTTGATTTCTTATTACTCAATAATAAACACTCCTAAAATTTATGTCAACAAAATCTTTACTGAGTTCTACAGGGTTCTTAAACCAACTGGTTATCTGCTGGCGGCAGTTAAAGCAGGAACAACCGAAGGATACATTGATGGTCTGCTTGGAATAAAAGCCAGAAACTATTTTTCGCTCTTCACCCAGGAAGAAATTGTGGACTACTTTAGCAAAGCAGGATTTCTACTGGAATTCTTTGACAAAAGGAATCCATATGATTTTGAAATAAGCAACGAAAGAATTTTTGCAAT
>CAZLJI010000090.1:0-8412 GCA_964559565.1 uncultured Ignavibacteriaceae bacterium
AGCATCTCCGAGTAAAGCACCTGCGGAAAAACTAATGAGATAAATAAGTATTTTCTTAAGCTTGTTAACAGCGATGCCTAAAGTAAATACCCCTACAAGAGAAATAAAACTAACTAATAATACACTTACTAAAGAATATAGCCACACCTGATTCATGAGACAACTAATCAAAAAGGATTTTTAAAGCATTCTATCCTCTTAAAAATATGGGCTGGTAGTATAACGGTTATTACGCCCGGCTGGCAGTCGGGTAATCCGAGTTCGATTCTCGGCCGGTCCATAAAATTCCAAGATAAATGGACGGGAATCGAACGAGCAGAGGAGATTCTCGGCCGGTCCATAAAAAGAGAATTTACTCTTTTTTAACTCGTGTCTCAACAAGCTTCCCCAATTTAAGCAAGTCTTCCCCATTAACAACTTTTCTTACAACTTCATGCAGTTCAGAAATCTTTACGCGAATTTGTTGGGTGGTATTTCTGTCCCGAATAGTAACTGAGCTGTCTTTCGGAGTTTCTTCATCAACAGTTATGCACATTGGAGTTCCGATCTCATCATTTCTTGCATATCTTCTTCCAATATTTCCAGAATTGTCATAAAGAATATTCCATTCTTGCCTTAAATCTCTAAGAATTTCTTCGGCAATTTTTTCATATTCTTCCCCCTTTATCATCGGGAAAACTGCTGCCTTTACTGGGGCAAGTTTCGGATGCAGCTTAAGAATTACATTCTGTCTTTTTTCATCAAAAAAGTAAGCATCAAACATGAATACCAAAAAAGCCCGCTCAACGCCCTGGGAAGGCTCGCAAATTACATGGGGAAGAATTTTTTTATTATCTCTGTCCAAGATCTCCATGCTTATTTTTGAGTATTTCTCATGCTGCTTTAGATCATAATCTGTTCGGTTAGCCATTCCCTGTAATTCGCTCCAGCCAAAAGGAAACTTATACTGCAAATCCCAAGTATCTAAAGCATAATGGGATTTTTCATCATTAAGGTGCTGTCTAATCCGGAATTTTTCAGGATTTGCTCCAAGTTTTACAAACCATAAAAACTCATTCTCCAGCCAATAAGCATGCCAATCTGTTTTTATTATTCCTTTTTCAAACGCTTCTTTAATTTTCATTTTTTCAGGCTCTTTCTCTTGCTCTTGCATTTCAGCACTAAAAACCAGGATTTCGCTCTCTCCGAGGTTATAAGGGCATTTTTCGGCCGGATTAACAAAATACTCAATCTCCATCTGCTCAAATTCTCTGCATCTAAACATAAAATCTCTCGGAGCAATTTCGTTTCTGAATGCTTTTCCGACTTGAGCGATTCCAAAGGGCAATTTAAGCCTGGCATCATTTTGTACAAATTTAAAATTTGCAAATATCAATTGAGCAGTTTCAGGTCTTAAGTAAGAGATCATAGAAGTTTCTTTTAAAGGCCCAACTTGTGTTGTAAACATCTTTTGCAATTCCTTTGCAGAATCAGCATCTAAATCGCCGCCGCAATTTATGCATTTTACCTTGCCCAGCTCATTTTTGTCTACTTTATTAGGTTTCTTGCACTTTTTACAATTTACTGAAACATCTTTAAAACTGGCAACATGGCCCGAAGCCTCCCAAACCTTGGGATTTGTTATAATACTGCCGTCAATGCCCGCCATATCCTCTCTTTGTCTTACATGATACTGCCACCAAGATTGTTTAAGATTATTTTTCAATTCCACACCCAGATGCCCGTAATCCCAAAAGCCTGCCAGTCCGCCATAAATATCTCCAGAAGGATAAACAAAACCTTTTCTTTTACAAAAGGCCATCATTTCTTCTATTGATAATTGTTTAGCCGGGTCTTCTTTTTTATTTTCAGTTTCTTTTTCCATATTCTCTACTCGATTTTCCTTGTTTTTTAAGCTTTCTATTATTTCGCTCGCCCTTTTATCTGCCTCTTCCTTGTTTTTTCCTAGATAAGCAACATTTACTGCTTTAATCTTTCCGTCATCTGCTCTTCTTGAAGTTCTAAGATAATAATACTCTTTTCCATTAACCTTTTTTTTAACTACAAACATACAGAACTTATTGGGCACTACGATATATAAATTTAAGCAATTAACTATCTTTTTTAACCTTGATTCGATTCTTTTTATCAAACAATAAATACAATCCGATTAAAATGAAAAGTATTCCTTGCAAAATTGGAACAAAAAGTCCGATTATGCCCAGAATAATAAAAAATAGCCCCCAGAAAATGCGATATTTAAGCAAAGTTGCATGATGATCTCTTAAAAAAGGAATATTTTTGATTAATTTATGAACCATATAAAAGTATTCGTTTAAAAGATTAAATATCTTTTGGAAAATTAAAATTTAAGATAAATTAGCCATTTCCCGCCTATTTTTTTCTGGAATGCTTTGTTTTTCAAATAAACTCTGAATCTTTTCAATTAACCCTCTTCCAGAATATTCTTCTCCGATTAAGGCTCCTGCAAGTCTTTTTATCTCTCTTGTCGAAGCAGTATTTTTATATATCGAAGAAGGGGTGCTTTTTGAAAGTGCTTCAACAACTGCCAATTCATGAGGAAGGACCGCGAGAACCTTGCAATCACTTGCATCTTCAACTTCCCTTAAACCTAACTCGAATTTCTCTCCGTAAACTTTATTCAAAATCAAGCCCTTAATTGGATTCTTCTTTTCTTTTGCCGCGCGTAAAACTCTTAAAGTTGTTGAAAGAGTGACGTGGTCTGGGCTTGTGACGGCATATAATTCATCGCTAGCGATTATTGCAGATAAAATCTCGCTATTCAAAGTCGGAGAAGAATCAATAAGGATGAGATCATAATATTTCTTTAATTGCCTCAACTTGCTTTTTAATTTAAAGGGATTTATTTGATTGCTATAAATCAAGGATCCAGGGATTACATGAAAACCATGTTCAGACTCGTAGATTGCTTCTTTTGCGTCGATTTTATCATTAAGAACATGATGTAAAGTTACTTCTGGATTTATCAAACCAAGATGAAGTCCAAGATTTGGAGCAGAAAAATTAGCATCAACAACAAGAATTTTTTTTTGAAAATCATTTGCCAAGCTTGCAGCTAAAGCCGAAGTTACCGAAGTTTTTCCAACGCCGCCTTTTATCGAAATTATCCCTATTGTTTTCGCACTCATTTTTCCTCTTTTTTATTTATATGCGTCCCTTAATTTAGTTATCAGCGCTTTTTTACTCAGATCCTTTTTTAGCACCTTGGGTTTAAAGGACATATCAGGATTAATCTTTTTATCTTTTAATACCTTGCTATGAGATTGTTTCTCAAAATTTTTTCTGGCAGTTTGTTTTATCTCTGGAAGAGAGTTATAATATATCTTCAAACCATTAAGATAATCTTCTTTTTTGTTTATTATTATCGCTTCTTTTCTTTCGGGAGAGTCTATGTTTCTTACCCCAAATTCATTTCTAGGAGTATAAATTTTAAGATCGCTGATTTTTGGAGTTAATATCTGATTTTCTTTTGACATCGGCTTAAAAGTTTTTCCAGTATAGAGCTCTTTATCTGCAAGAGTTTGATAGCTTTTATCTCTTCTATCTTTCGAATCGAGCAAATGATGAGTAAGAGCTGCTTGTCCAGCCACTATTTTTGGTCTTTTCCTAAACAAGCCCGAAAGTCTAGCAAAGAATCCTTCTTCCATTCGCAATTCAGATTCTCGAATCTTACTGCTAACATCATCCAACTTTCTTGAGAATGACCTTGAATCTCTAGAAATCTCTCTTTTTAACCCTGCAAATTCTCCGCCTATAGCCTGACTGATTGTTCTTGATTCTTTTCTTAAATGCTTCCTTCCATCACTAATCTCCCACTTCAATTCTTCTTTCTCCCTTTTTGATGCCAGACTTATATCTCTGCCCAGTTCAGCAAGACCTCTAAAAATAGTTTTTCTTTTTCTTGAAATTAAAGTTATCAAAGCAATCAAGAGTATGCCAATTATAAGAATTAAAACCCAGATATACCAGCATAAGCTCAACAAGCTAAATCCGCATAAACCGTATAAACAACAGCTCTTCTGAACGGTTTCAGGTTTTTCTTCCTCGGAAATAAAGTTTACATTAGTCTCGCCAGTAAATCTCCCAGATTCAACACTGCACTCTCTTTCTTCAGCAGGTTTTGTGGCTGTTGCTGTGCAGTACCATTTTTCTTTTGAACATTCTCTTGTTTGCATTTCATTTATGCAATCGCTCCATTCTGTGCATGTCCAGTTAGTATAACATATCGCTAAGCCCCCGCCACCGCCACCAGAGAACACGCTGGATTCCTTAATACTAAATCCAGAGAAAGATGTTACATTAATCTCGAAAGTATCTTTAGTTGTGTTTTGAACAGCAGAAATTAGTTCATACCAACCACTGATACAAGCGCCAGTATCAAAGTTCCAATCATCACATTTCCAGACAGATAAAGAATTTTCGTTGGTATAGCTTATAGAGCCATAATTGATTGTAACCAGGGCATAAATCGCTGTTTCAAAAGTAGAATTTATACCAATTGTTTTCAAGAAACCGGATGCAGGGTTTGCTAATTCCTGATAGCCAAGAGTCTTGTTGTTATCAAGAGTAGCATTGATTTGTTTCAAGATTACATTCCCTATAGCATTATTCGGAATAAATTCATAGTCTAGCAAAAAGTCTGCGATATACTGATCATAGAATGTACCATTCACAATGGTATGATTATGAAGAGTTCCGCTACTATCTGCATGATAAACAATGACAATTCCAGGTATTCCTCCTGTTTCGTTTACTAAATTATATTGATAACTGATACTATTAGTTCCCGCAACAAAATACCAAATCTGACTAACTGAGTTCCCAGAACTATCATTTGCGAATAAAGTAATGTTGTATAATCCATATAAACTTGCGTTATAAATAAAGTTTAGATCCTCGGTTATTATTGTTCCATTTGGTAATCCGATTAAAACGTAATATTGAGCGAGTTCAACATTATCTGTAACATTTGCTGAAAAGTTAATGAGGGTATTGAGTGATGCCATTCCATTTTCAGGTTCAAGGCTAACATTATTTATACTAGGCGGAGTTGCGTCAAACACTACATTAAAGTTTTTAGTTTCACTAGCATTAGTATTATTTCCGTAATCTGAAGCAAGAATAATAAGAGTATGGCTTACTGCATTAGTTGGCATAAAAGAGCCCTCGTATAGTTCTGTTCCGGAATTATAGTTCAAGGTAATTTCTTCGTATCCTCCAGCCCAGGTTACATTTGCGATTACAGAATTAACGTTATTATAATAATAATCGGTCACGTTTACTGCGATTGAAATGTTCTCGTCTAATCCAAAAATAGTTCTGGTTGGCTCTAAAATTTCTACGGCGGGAGCAGTAATATCCTTAATTATGAAATTTGAAGTAGTAGTATTTTCATGAGCAGAGTTATCTTCAAAAATGAATGTTACATTATAGCTCCAAGGATAAGAAGTATTTGTGAAAATTCCTTCATAGCACCAATTCGTGCCATTATAATCTAGTTCTATTTCTTCAGAGCCAAAGGCCCAAGTTATATTTGCAATTACAGAACTTGCATTCTCATTAAAACAAATCGCAAGAGGTATATTCTGATTCTGATTATATTCACTTCCCGCACTTGGAGAAATTGTTCCTGGAACAAATTCTGGAGGAAGAGTGTCTATTGTAAAATTTATCTCCTCACTCCCAAAATTATTGAAGCTATCGTTAGCGTAAATAATAAGGCTGTTTAATCCTTCCATTCCGGTAATTGTTGTATTTGGAGTAAATGTAACGTTTCCTGCGCCATTCAGACTGTATTTCCAGGCACTAACAGATTCATCAGCAGAAACTTCCAGGATTACATTTACGTTTCCATAAATCTGATCAAGCGGAGAGTGAATAGTTATGCTTGGAGGCAAAGTATCTATTTCAAAACTAATGCTTTCATAGGCAAAATTTCCAAATGTATCACTAGCCCAAACATCAAGATTATTTATTCCTTCATCAAATGTTGCATAAACCTCGGATAAATAAGTATAATTTGTTCCATTCCAGTTATAGATGATTTCATCAAGATCAGAGTCGCTAACACTAATGTTCAAAAGTTGAGTAGCATTGTTGTATTCTGCTAAATCTGCTGGATTTACTATCGTTATATTTGGATCTCCATCATAATCACAGCCCAATTCATCATACTCAAAATAGCTGTTATTATTTCCAGAATTCCAAAGATCAGAAGTCAAATTAGTTACAGAATAACAAGTAGAATAATTACTATCGTATTCGGTTATGGTCCTATTTGCAATAAGAGTATTATTGATTCTGCAGCTTTGATTCTGCCAATCCCCAGTTGTATTGGTTACATTGTAACTGCAGTAGTTGCATACGATTTCATTATAATTGTAAAAGGTAGTGTTGGCAGCGCAGCCGTAGATATCATACTGAGTTAAATTCTGCTCTTGCAAAATAGTATCATTAATTCTGCATGAGCTTACGTTGTAAAAGTTGCTCCAACTTGTGTTTGCATAAGTAGGTCCGACTAATTGATATTCATATTCTGTTGAGTTTCCTGTTTCTCCGCAGAAATTTATGTCAAAAAGAGTTCTGTTTCTGCTCTGATTTTTCTGATCTCCACTACAGCTTAGGTTACTCCATTCGCTCCAATTCGTGTAGGTCATATTAGGATTGCAAAGATCAACGGTGAAATATATGCTGTCATTTAATCCAAAGTTCCCGGCACTATCGTTTGCATAAAGAAGCAAGTGATAGCTTCCATCGCTTAAATTAAGTGTCGTATTTATGCTTGGGAGAGTTGCATTTGTTCCGTTATAATTAGCAATCCATCTGCTTACTGCCTCATTTGCCGTTGCATTGAAATAAATATTGCTGTAATTGTAAGTCTGATTAAGTGGACTTAAAACCATTAAGCTTGGAGCAACTGAATCTACAGTGAAATTTCCTAGATTTGTTGTGTTGGAATTATTGCCCGAGTCAGCTACAGTCATGTTTAGAGTGTAAGCATCATCAATCAAAGTTCCGATTATAGTGAAATTTATTGGAAGTTGACTAGAATTATCTATTTGAGTTGGTCCTTGTGTTACAGCAAGAGTTCCGTTGCTGTAGTATATGTTGAAAGTTACATTTATCGGATACTCATTTGAAGTGAAGTTTGTACTGATATTCTGCTCTGTGCCGTTATTGTATATTGGAAGTGTTGGAGTTGTTGTTGGGTTTGTGATATTTGGAGCCATTGTATCTGAAGTGACATTAGCCGAATCACTAAGAGTTATTGTCTGAAATCCGGCTCTCGAGCAGGTTATATTGTAATCTTTCGCTCCTGAAGAGGCAAAGCTCCGATTATATTCATAATAAGTTGAAGTGGCATTGTAAGCCATTGAATTTTCTGTTGAATCGGTGAAATTGATTATGCAAGTTGCACTCGTGATTGGATTACTGTTAGAACTTCTAGAATAATTAGCAAAGAATTTTATATTGTCATTCGTATATTTTGTAAGATTATTCATATCCGGATCAGCCTCATCCCATATTCTTAATTGTGAATTGCCTATTGTCGTAAAATTGGTGAAATGAGATACTATAAATGTAAGAGTTCCAGTTTCATTGTTATAAGTTCTATTAGTACAAGTTTCATTATCACAGATTTCTCCATCAATCAGGATCTCTGGATCTATTTCCCAAGGCAAGCCTCTCATAGTGAGTGTGGCTGATGAATTAAAACTGGTATCTAATCCGAAATTTACTTCGATGAAATTATAACTAAGATTTACCTGAGCATCAAAATTAGCTCCGCTGGCGTTTACGCAGTCATTCCAGATAATCATATCAGTAGAGGGATTATCGATAACAGCAGTGCCATTGCAAACATTAGTTATATCTGGCAAAGATTCCCAGTCAGTAGTATTCCCGGAGTAATTGGTATATATTGGAAGGACCAGATAATCTATAAACAGATAATTTATGGATTCGTTATAGTTTCCGGTAGCATCATGGGCTCTGCAGCTCCAATTATAAGGATTATCCCACATATTATAAAGATAAAATACGCTTTGATTGCTTGTTCCACTGATATTCTGTGTTTGATTTAGAACTCCATCTAAATAAAATTCAATTTTACTTAAGTTCTGATTATCACTGGCATTACAGATAAAAGTGACATTTCCGTCTACGTCTAAAGAATTATTTAGGGGGCTTATCAAATATATTAGGGGCGCAATTTCATCATAACTGCAATTTATCTCCTGATACTCCAAATAGGTGTTATTATTTCCGGAATTCCATAAATCAGTAGGCAATCCAGTTATCGAATAGCAAGTCGAATAATTCGAGTCGTATTCGATTATGCTTCTGTTCTGCAAAATTGTGTCATTGGCTTGGCATTCAGTCATATTCTGC
>CAZLJI010000091.1:0-8284 GCA_964559565.1 uncultured Ignavibacteriaceae bacterium
TTAACTTTATTACTAAGGAAGGTCGTGGAATTCTTTGTTTACCGATCACCGAAGAAAAAGCAAAAGAACTTGAACTCGATTTGATGGTGCAAAACAATACTGCACTGCACGGTACTCCTTTCTCAGTTTCAATTGATTACAAACACGGCACAACAACTGGCATCTCCACACACGACAGAGCAATTACAATCAATCGTGCTGCAGACTTGAACGTTAACCCGGATGATTTTGCAAGACCCGGTCATATATTTCCACTAATTGCAAAAAAAGGTGGAGTACTTAAACGTGCTGGCCACACTGAAGCAGTTGTCGATCTTGTAAAGCTCGCCGGGTTAAACCCGGTTGGTGTTTTATGTGAAATCCTTGCTGAGGATGGAACGATGGCTCGCGTACCAAAGTTGATGGAATTTGCAAAGAAGTATAATTTAAAAATAATTACAATTGCCGATCTCATTGAATACAGGATGGCAAGAGAGCATTTTGTTCGGAAGAAAGTTACTGTGGATTTACCTACAAGATACGGCTCTTTCAAACTTCATCTTTATGAAAATACATTAGATCCTCTGGACAATCCAATGGCACTTGTTAAAGGTGATATTAGCAGCGATGAACCAGTCTTGGTGCGCGTTCACTCTGAATGTTTAACTGGTGATATCTTCGGTTCAAAACGCTGCGACTGCGGTGAGCAGCTTATAACAGCAATGAGCATGGTTGAAAAAGTTGGTAAAGGTGTTGTTCTTTATATGCGTCAGGAAGGCAGAGGAATCGGTTTGGTAAATAAACTACTCGCCTATCATCTTCAGGAACAAGGAAAAGATACAGTTGAAGCAAACGAAGCACTTGGCTTTAAAGCTGATCTAAGGGATTACGGTACTGGTGCACAAATTCTAAAAGATTTAGGCTTGAAGAAAATTCGTTTATTAACCAACAACCCAAAAAAAGTTATTGGATTAAAAGGTTATGACCTTGAGATTGTCGAAAGAATTCCATTAGAAATTCCGGCTAATCCAATTAATGAGAAATATTTAAAAACTAAAAGAGACAGATTAGGTCATCTACTTCATTCAGATTAAAATTTTAAACTAACTAAGAGGATAAAATGGCTAATATCATTGAAGGAAAATTAAACGCAAAAGGAAAGAAATTCGCTTTAGTCGTTAGTAGATTTAATGAGCTAATTTCTTCACAGCTTTTATCAGGTGCAAAAGATTGTTTAATAAGACACGATTGTAAAGATGAAGATGTAACAATTGCCTGGGTTCCTGGTTCATATGAAATACCGCTGGTTGCAAAGAAGATGGCTCATTCAAAAAAGTTTGACGCCATTATTTGTCTGGGAGCAGTCATTCGCGGTGGAACTCCTCACTTCGATTACATTGCTGCCGAAGTTTCAAAGGGAGTTGCACAGGTTGGACTCGATGCAAATTTGCCTGTAATCTTCGGAGTATTGACTACTGATAATATTGAGCAAGCACTGGAAAGAGCTGGGACTAAAGCTGGAAACAAAGGATGGGATGCTGCCCTTTCAGCTATTGAAATGGTTAGCTTGTTTAAGCAGTTGTAAAAGGCTGTGTCTTTTATCACCAATTCTAATTCCCAACGGCTTTTTGGTAATGATAAGTAAATGGTAATTAGAACTATAAGAAGGATAAATGTGTTCTTATGGTAAGTATTTTATATTTTTGTTAGTTGAATCTGTAGAATTATTTAATAGAAATGAAAAGATTATCAGAAACCAAAGTTCAAAAAAATAATAAAGAGCACTTTACTATAATTGAGGAAAATTCCGTTATTTTCGGGGAGGGACACTTTACCGTCATAGCCGGACCTTGCGCACTCGAGAGTGAAGAAATTGCAATAAATACGGCAAAAGCAGTTGAGCATTTGGGTGCAAAAGTTTTTCGTTGTTCTTTGTTCAAGCCAAGAACATCCCCGTACACCTATCAGGGCTATGGATTAGATGGAGTTAAACTTTTACAACTTCTTCACTCCGAAACAAATCTACTTCTTGAAACAGAAGTATTAAGTACGGACCATCTGGATACTTTAGCGTATGAAGCTGATATCCTTAGAATCGGTTCAAGGAACATGGATAATTATGAGTTGCTAAAGGCAGTTGGAAAGACAAACAAGCCGATAATCTTGAAACGAAATATGAGTGCCACGCTGGAAGAATTCCTTTTGGCTGCTGAATATATTTTGTCTGTTGGTAATGAAAAAGTTATTCTTTGTGAAAGGGGTATCAGGACTTTTGAAACTTATACAAGAAACACGCTTGACATTCTCGCTGTTCCGGCTTTAAAAGAACTAACCCATCTTCCTGTGATAGTTGATCCATCACATAGTACTGGAAAAAGCAGTTTAGTTCCAGCTGCAAGTAAAGCAGCAATAGCAGCGGGTGCAGATGGACTGTTAATTGAAGTTCATCCCGATCCCGTACGATCATATTCAGACGGACAGCAATCACTTAATCTATTGGAGTTTGAAAAGTTGATGAAAGAGTTGTCAAATTTAGCTAAGGCTTTGGATAAAAATTTTTCTATTCCTGTACTAGGCTAGTGCATTAACAAATTTTTCTACTTTAGCTCCTTAAGTGTAGGAGCTTATTTTTTGTTAGTTTATGATACAATCATCTAACCGAAATTAAAATCCCGATGCAAACAAATCCTTCCATAGAAATCCTTCCCATAATATTCGGATTGTTAGGCGGTGTTGCTTTGTTCCTTTATGGTATTGAGCAAATGACTGGAGCTTTAAGAACAGTTGCCGGATCAAAGATGAAAAATCTCCTCGCCAGAATGACATCAAACAGAATTAAGGGTGCACTAACGGGCGCCTTTGCAACAGCAGTCGTTCAATCATCTTCTGTTACAACTGTACTGGTTGTTGGATTTGTTTCTGCAGGATTAATTAGTCTTGCTCAGGCAATCAGCATTATTGTTGGTGCAAATGTTGGTTCAACTCTAACTGTTCAGATAATTGCATTCAATGTTACAGAATATTCCTTACTGATGATTGCAATTGGGTTCGGTGTCAGATTCATTGTAAAGAATGAGAAAATAAAATACATTGGATTAATTTTAATGGGAGTTGGTTTGTTGTTCCTTGGGATGCAATTTATGAGTGATGCAACTCGTCCACTTCGTTCTTATGAGCCCTTTATTTACGCAATGAGTCATATGAAAAATCCTATAATAGGCATACTTATCGCAGCCGTGTTTACAGCAATAATTCACTCTTCAGCAGCCGCAATAGGTATTGTTATCGCACTTGCAAGCCAGGGGTTTATAAATCTTGAGGCCGGAATATCACTGGTCCTCGGGTCAAATATCGGTACGTGCATTACAGCAATAATGGCATCCATTGGTAGTCCAAGAGAAAGTAAACATGCTGCACTTAGTCACGTTATTATAAATATTATTGGCGTATTGATCTGGCTGCCATTCATTTATCAGTTGGATGATGTTGTGAGATATCTATCTCCTGCATTCCCCGAATTATCAGGTCTTAACAGGATTGCTGCAGAATCACCAAGACAAATTGCAAATGCACACACCATCTTCAACTTAATGAATACTATAATACTTCTTCCCTTCATTACTCCTTTAGGTAAATTCATTGCATGGATATTACCTGCGAAACCAGAATTAGTTAAAGAAAAAATCAAGCCCAAGTATCTGGAGGATGCTTCCCTATCCACACCGAGCATCGCATTGGAACTTGTCAGAATGGAAATGAGCAGACAAAGCAGAAGAGCATTAGTGATGATTAGAGAAATTTCCAACGCAGTTCTTTTTGCTGATAAAGATAAATTGAAAAAAATTAAAAAGATGGATGATGATGTAGATATACTTCACGAATATATTATAAGCTATCTGAGCAAACTTTCAAAGCATCAGTTGACCGGTGATGAATCAAAATTACTTCAAAGTTACATCATCGGTTCAAACTATATTGAGTATATCGGTGATGTGATTGAAACAAATCTGGTTCCACTTGGCAGAGAACGTCTGGAAGCTGAGCTGAAATTCAGCAAGCAGTCTGAACCATATCTGCGTAAATTCTTTGATAAAGTTATTTGGTGCTCTGAGGAAGCCTTCAATGCTTTTATTGAAGGAAATAAAAAACGTGCTGATGTGGTTATTAATATGAAAAAGGAAGTGAGTCAATTGGCAGAAGAGACACAATCTCATCTCGAGGAGCGGCTTAATTTTGAAACGAATGTACCTTTAGCTGAATATCGTATTCTTTCAGAGATCGTGGAAAATATGAAGCGTATCTACTATCTGTCTAAAAGGATTGCAAAAGATGTGATAGAATCTAATCATTCAAATAATAATCAGCATAAGCCAATCATCCAGGAAGAACTTAAGTTTGAACCATAGAAAGTATTATCCCGATGGATATGTATTGTATAAAAAATGATTTAAAATATTTTCGAAAAAATTTGTTTGAAAATACACAAATCATTTCCCGGCGATGTAAAAGTTTTGTAAAAGATATTTTTTTCAGACAATGACTTATGGATAACTATTTTGGATGTTCAACAGAACCTTGATAAAAAATATCACAATCTTTCCCCATCACATCATCAACTAAGTTTGTTACTGGTGCGAGAACTGTTCCAACTACTTTAACTTTGCCCAATGTCGGTGCATCGAGTGCACCATAAACTTTCTGACTGAATATACTGCATCCAAATGAATTTAAAAGTGCTATTGTCAAGTCCAGACTATCCTGAGCAAAATTAATTGATCCGATAGATGCAATTCTATTCTTAGTTGTTGAAAAGGCAGCATCCTCTATTATAAATTCACCATTGACAAGATTCCAGTTGGAAACCAGGCTGGTAATATTCGATGATTCACCTTTATTAGTAAATAAAACCTGAGCATAATCCGATCCCTTTGTAACGGCTATTCCAACCGGACCAGCGAGTACCACAGCGCCGAGATCAACTAAATTAAAACTCTGGCTTCGTTTAAATTTTTCTATTAAAATATCTACATCCATACCATAGAAGGTAAGATCCTTGCCCGACAGATTTATTTGTCCTTTTAAATTCTGTAACATTTTTTCCGATTCGGATCCACTAAAATTAACTTCCATTGATAGGCTTAGTGGACCTGTAACGAGTGTATCTTCCAGGAAGGTTGTGAACATTTCCTCTGCATAAAATTTGGTAACATCAAATTTCACGTAGTAAGTTGGTGTTTCAGTAAATGGTTTAAATTTCCAGAAGGATTTTCCTTGAGCATTTTCTCCAAAGAATCGAGCATGATTAGAAGTAAATTGATATTCTCCATTCTTTATTGAAATATCTATTCCTGCGTCTCCGGCATTAGAAAAAACAATAAAATTCGATTCAAACTCTTGCAAGCTAATTTTTCCAGTAGTGGTTAGTGTAGCAAGCGGATTTGAATTAATTAAATTATTGAAATAAACATTATTAAAGGAAATATCTAGAGATTTAGTTTTGATTGTATCACCGGGCAATTCATAAACTAAATCTGCATCTTTAATATTAATAAATTTAAGAACTGTTGAATCCAATGGAAATTGCAGCTCTACAAAGAAGGAACCTGAAAGTTTGCCCATCATAGATTCAGGTACTGTATCTGTTTCATCATAAAATAATATCGAAGACGAAATCTTTTTACAATCAGTTTTAGCTTTGATGTAAAAGGGCTGAAACTTGGATGTATTATACTCGCCCGTAAAATTAAAATCACCATCAAGAAATGTTGTTTTAAAATTATCATACTTAAGATTAAAGCCTAACAAGTTTTCACTGATTTTAAACTTACCTGATTTAATTTTCAGCGGAGGAAGAAATTTCTCGGCAGTAGCATCAATCTTTTTTATATCAAATTCAATTTCCGGAAATGATTTAAACTTCGTTGCCTTTGTTGTTGTTGTTTTTGCGATGACCGAAACATCTACATCCAGAATTCTGTAATTAAAGTCTCTCTTAATTGAAGGATCGAAGAATAGAAAATTCGGTAAGTCGAAAACTGACGACTTGATAGCAAGATCACCGGTAATATCTTTTTCACTGTTAAAAAGCATATAAAAAAGGTTATTGACCTTTCCATTAATTAAGAGATCTGTATCTCTTGAAATAACACTCAGGTCTTCAAAGAAAATATTCTCGTTCTCTCTTCTGATTACACCAGTAACTTTGTCTAAAATCATTGCACCAGGAATTTCCAATCCAAAATCCTCAAATGAAATTTTGGCTTGATTAATATTGTTGACAAACGTCTTATCCCCGGTCTGATATTTTCCCTTTAACCGATCAATCAGGTTGATTTTGCCTTTCAAATTAGTAAATGGTCCTAGATTGTAGAGCTTATCAAGACCTGTTACATCTGCTGAAAGAAAAATATTTAAGTCAATATCAGGTGATTTAAAATTTCGAACAAAACCTGAGAGCCTAACCGAACCACCAGGTAAGTCAGCAGACAAAGTATCAATTTCTACTTTAGAATCTGAGAGATCCTCTGATTTACCATAGTTAAATTTTCCTCGAACTTGAAGATTATCAATTTTGCCTTTTAGATTTTTAACAGGACCTAAATTGAAGATTTTATCCAAGCCTGTCATATCCGCTGAAAGAAATAAATTAACAATAACTTTTGGAGATTTAAGATTGTGAATCGAACCTTTGAACTTAAGCGAACCATCAGTTAATTGAGCATACAAAGTATCTATGTTTAATAGGGCATTTGACCAATCGTCTTCTTTACCGGAATTGAAATAGCCTTTAAGATTCAGTTTTTTAATTTCTCTTTTAGTGATTGGATTTATCAGATTAACATCATTGAGCCCAAAAGAAACCTCAATTGCCGGAAATTCAACGAATGCTTTTCCTTTCACTGAACCTTCGAAGAAAATATCTCCCGACTTTAGATTTTTTATTCCTTCATCTTTTAAGAGAATAGTGAATAAACTAAAATCTTCATCCGACCCTGAAACGGATAAATCAACAAAGCCCTTGTTCTTAGAATCGAATACTCCATTGAAAAGAAATTTTGCTTCACCGATAGAAAAACTTCCCTCTTCAAGTTTTACATAAATAGAATCAGTGTCAATTTCAAGATTTGATTCAATTTTAATTTGTTCATCAGAGAATAACAACTCGTTATTTTTTATTAGTGAGTCAATATGAGTATCTAACTCCATCGACGTGATGATATGATTTTCAAAATATGAAAATTCGGAAGACAACTCATTTATTTTTACTTGAAACTTGTTTTTTTTGAACTGATTTTCTGCGTTCAGCTGCAGGTCAATTATTTTAAGATCATTTATCTTCAGACTTATTCCTGGAGATTCTTCATCCATTTTCTCGCGAACTTTTTTCTCCTTAATAATTTTTTCTTTCTCTTTTACTTTGGTTATTGCTTTTTCAAAGTTCATTTGACTGTCAGGATAAACAACAAGATTCAGGCTGCCACCTTCAATAGTAATTTCTGAAGCGTTGATTTGAGATGAAAGCAAATCTATCAGACTTACCGAGATGAATGTTTCATCAATGTCAAACACCGGTAATTTATTTGAGTTCTCGACTGAATCTTTAGTTTCAAATAAAGACAAATCAATAATTTTAATGGAAGCGTTTGGAAAATGTCTGAAAGGGCTGAAGCCGATATCAGAAAATGAAACCTGCCCATTGATTCTTTGATTTACCGTAGACAAAAAAGTTTCTCTGATATCATCCTTGTAAACAAGAAACAGGATGAATAAGATTAAGAAAAATAAAAACATTAAGGATACAAGAGAGAAAAAAGATATCAGAATGATTTTAAGAAGTGATTTTCGTTTTTTTGTTTCAGTGGTATTCAATTTTACTGCTTTTAATTTGCGACCAAGGCGAAATTAGTTATAATTCTTAGTTGAAATATACCAACGATTAGAATGCCTGATTAATGTCAAAGTAAATCCCATTGCTGCCTTTACCGAAACCAACATCCATTCTAATTTCAACTTTTTCTAGTTCATCAATCCTAAACCTGATGCCAAATCCATATGTAGGTTTAACGGTTGAGATTGTTATCCTACCTACGGATGGTGCTACATCACCAATT
Source organism: uncultured Ignavibacteriaceae bacterium (assembly GCA_964559565.1). Classification (GTDB taxonomy): domain Bacteria; phylum Bacteroidota; class Ignavibacteria; order Ignavibacteriales; family Ignavibacteriaceae; genus IGN2. The sequence goes on from CAZLJI010000091.1 coordinate 8,091, forward strand.
CCGGCAAACAATATTAAACCAAATTTCCAAAATAGATTCGGCATTCTGTATTCAGTTTGAAGAACGTAATAAGTTTTATCTCTGTATCTGCCCATTATAGTTCCTCGCATCAACTTACTGCCACCGAGCAAACCTAAATCATAAAATGGCGGCGAGTCTGTTTCTCTTAGTAAGTAAGCCTGCAACGCAATTAC
>CAZLJI010000092.1:0-8282 GCA_964559565.1 uncultured Ignavibacteriaceae bacterium
TAGAGGATTTAATTGCTGATGTTGAACAGGCGTTGAAATAATATTTCTATTTCTTTCTAATAATCCATACATCCTGAGGAATATAATTTTCTTCAGGTTCCCGTGTAACATGTTCAAGTATTTCAAAATCTTTAAACAGTTCTCTCATAAACTGCGGTGGCTGATATGCAGCAAATGTTCTGTGACCTTCCTTTACATTACCTCTGACGACAAGCTTCCCGGTTTCGAATATTTTCAATTCTTCTTCAGTCAATTTGGGTTTACAATTATCTCCGTGTGTGGTTAAGAAAATTATACCATTCGGTTTGCAGATTCTTTTTAATTCGTTCATCCAGGCATAGTGCATTTCTTCGGACAAATGAGTGAACACCGATGTAGCATAGATTATATCAAAGAAGTTATTTTGAAATTCGAGAGGTGGTTGAAGATTATTTTTTGAAAATTGAATTCCGGCAATATTTTTTTTGCACCATTCAATTGTTTGATGATTATAATCTGAACCAAAAATTTTACAAGAATTATCGAGCAACTTTGGAAGATGGCGAATAATTCTCGCAGGTCCGCATCCCCATTCAAGTATTTTGATATTTTTTAATTCAATATGCTTTTTAAAATAGCCGATCAGCCATTTTGCTGTGTCGAGACTATCATTGTAATAATTATCATAGTTCATCTGAAATGATTCGTAAATCATATAATCAGGAGGAAGAACCACATCCGGATTATTTTGCCTGAATAACTTATTACGTGAGCGATTGTTAAATTTCTGATATATGAAATGCAAATAGTCGCTTAGCTGCAGCAGCCTGAGTTTTCTGAGTATTATTGTTATTCTTGTTTTATTCATTTGTGAATAGTTAGTAATCTTTTTCAAAGAAATTTGATTTTGTAAAAATAATTAAAACATCTCTGAATGTCTGAATATGCAGGAAGTTTATAATCATCGATAAGCCATTATGAATTATACTGTATTCACAATCATTTTTCATAAATTTGACTAAGAATTTATTTCACTTTCAATGACGAATGAAATTTAAAGCAATATTACTATTTATACTGATACTCACATCAACCGGAAAACTTTTCAGCCAAACCGATTCGATTGAAGTTTATTTGATCGATGCTTACTGCACAAGAGAGCTGCCTTATATCTTTAAACTTTCATTCTATACAAGTGATGTATGCAAATCCAAAGTTATTCTTGAAGATAAATATGAGTTTGGTGTATCAAACGAGTTAATCGACCTTCACAAGGCAGATATTGATATAAATAATCTTTCTTTTGATGATAAGTTTGTTAGCTTCGTTATAATTTCTGAAACTGAATCAGGAGAGATTTTTAGAAGTGAAAAATTTGATTTTGACCTGCCTTTTGAACCGGAGATAAAATCTGGATCAGACCTTTTCACCTTATGCTTATTCGGCACTACAATATTTCTTGTCCCGTATCCAGGTTATGTCTCGGATGGTAATTCAAGTTACTTCAGCTTAACAAAAGAAATTCCTGTCGTATCGTTCCGCTCAAAAAGTCTTAGTTATCCTTCAGGCTATTTATCCGTTGAGTACTCGTACATTTTCAATGCGGAGAATCCAAATTACCTGAGAGCAGGATATAAGCGAATAATTGAGATTCCTCACACCGAATATATTGCACCAGGTGTATCTTTGTATACAAACTTCAACACGAATCAGGGAATAAGTCCTGAGCTATCGGTCGGTTTGTTCACGATTAAAGACACATTCACATTTTATGCACGATACCGATATAACGTCAAGCTTCATACAGAAGGTACAAACTTTCACGAAATTACTTTCGGACTTTATTCCGGTTTTTTTTCTTTATATCTCGACTAAGAAAATACCCGCTCAGGAATTATTTAGCCCACTTTTTTGTTATAGTTAATTGATTTCGGAATTACTATTTAACAGTCATTGAAAACTCTTATTTACATATCTCTAATTCTTTTGACAAGTTTTTCTCACGCACAGACAGGGAAACTTAAAGGAAAAGTCACAGATGGTTCATCAGCTATTCCATCGGTTAATATTATTATTCTCGATACGAATTTTGGAACAGCAACTAAGCTAAATGGAACTTACGAGATTACAGGAATTCCTACCGGTAGTTATGAAATAAGGTTTAGCATAATAGGGTTTGATTCTAAGACATTTGATATACAGATCGAAGCAAATAAAACTACTGAGTTGAATGTTAACCTTCAGAGCAAAGCCATCGAGCTGCAAAGTGTTGAAGTAACTGATTTTCAAGTGCAGGATCAAAGAGATACGAGGACAAGTCTAATTGATTTAAATCCAAGAGATGCAAAAACTCTTCCCGGTGCTGCTGAAGATGTTTTCAGAACACTTCAATCGCTTCCCGGTGTTCTTGCCCCAAATGATTTCTCTTCTCAGCTTGTAGTCAGAGGAAGTGGACCGGATCAGAACTTAATCATTCTTGATGACGTGGAAGTTTTCAACCCATATAGACTTTATGGAGTTGTCAGTATGTTCAATCCCGATGCTGTTGATAATGTTAATTTAATTTCAGGCGGCTTCCCGGCAAAATATGGAGACAGACTATCAGCTGTTTTGGATGTTACAAACAAAGAGGGAACAACAACTAAATCACTTGCAGGTAATATTAACATTTCAATCGTTGATGCGAATTTAGTTTTGGAAGGGAAGAATCCTTTTAGCCTGAGAGGAAGCTGGCTTTTCAATACAAGAAGAACTTATTATGATCTCATTATTGAACCATTTGTGAAAAGTGCTGGTCTTGTTGATGATAATACTACCTTCCCAAATTTTTATGATTTACAAGGTAAGCTTGTGATCGGTCCTTACGACGGTCATAAATTTTTATTTAACGGCATTCTATCAAGGGATGCTGTAAATGTAGTCAGCGGTAAAGAGAGAGAAACACCTGACAGTGTTGGCGTATTCAACGTTACAAATAATGATTTGTTATCAGCTGCCTGGCATTTCGCACCGAACCCAAACACACTGAACAAAGTAGTTTTATCATTTTACAGGAATAACGGCACAACAGATTTTGATTCGCAAATACTTGATCCTTCACTTAACCGTGGTAATTTTGAAAATACTATTCCCGATACATTAGCTCCATACCTGCTGCGGTTTTCTTTTGGCGGAGATTTTATCTACGAAAAATATTCCATTGATGATAAGTTCACTTATATACTAAAAGATCATATTATTGAAGCAGGTGTTGGTGCTGATTTTATGCAGACCACTATTGATTTTACTTTTGATCTCGATGAACAGCTTCAGGCAGTTCTAAATTCCAATCCTCAATTCAGATCCGCTCTTGACGATATTAAAGATGTACAGAACTTTAATCGATATCGTGCATATATTCAGGATAATTTTCGTATGACAGAGCAGTTGACTTTTCAGCCTAGTTTGAGATTTGACTACTATAACATACTCGAAAAAGCCTATTTAGCTCCTCGGCTTTCATTATCTTATGCATTCGATGAGCTTACAACTTTACGAGCAGTTTGGGGCTTATATTATCAATCGCCTGGCTATGAAAAGCAGCGAGACCAGGGAATTCTTTACGATCTTTCAGAACAGTACACTCAAACTCTGCTTGCAGAGAAAGCTACTCACTATGTTTTGGGAATTGAAAGATGGTTATCAGGTGAGTGGAGTGCAAGAGTTGAAGGTTACTATAAAGATTTTGATAATCTCTACAGACCTCAAAAATTACAAGGCGGAAGATTTTATACCGAACCTATTCCCGGCAAAGATGCGAGATATTCCTCCGGTTGGACATTGCCTGCAATTTTCAGCGGAGATTCTTTAACTCAAATTCCAATTAATGGTTCTTTTGGTGAAGCATATGGATTTGAATTTTTCCTTTCTAAGCGAAACACTTTTTACGAGAGCAGATTCTCCGGCTGGATTTCTTACGCATTTGCTTATGCAAACAGGTATGAAGATGGAATAAAATATCCTTTCAATTTTGATCAGCGACATACAGTTAATGTTGTTTTGAATTATCAGCTAAACTCCTGGCTTGAGATTGGAGTCAGATGGCAGTACGGATCTGGTTTCCCGATTAGTCAGCCTGCTGGGGTAAAACCAAGAATTATTCTAACCGATCAGGACCTTGATGGGACACCAGAAACACCTGTGATAGCTACAAGAAATCTCAATAATGGCGGTGACAATCCTATAATCTTTGATGTCGATTTTGATGATAGAAAACTAAACTCGCGAAAACCAATTTACCACCGTCTTGATTTCCGTGTAAATGCTTTTGCTGATTGGTGGGATCTTGATTGGACGATTTATCTCGATGTCATTAATCTCTACAATCGTTCAAACGTAATTGGTTATGATTACTATGTTGAAGACAATCTCACTCTTGGCAGAGAAACAACAACGATGCTTCCGATAATTCCTACGCTTGGTTTTAGTGTAAGGTTTTAATTCTTATTTTTCACGTAGAAAAATTTCAAAATTATTCTCTCATTCATCTTCAATGAAAAAATCCGTTCTACTTTGGCTTCTTGCATTTATTCTTACTATACTAACTGCGGTTTATCAAAGAATGACAGGACCTACATATCCAATTTCCGGCGAAGTAACGATTTCAAGTAACTTAATCGAATATAAACTTGATAGATCGCACGGCGGTGAAGGTGACCATCCAATTATAATAAATGTTGATGATGGAGCAATCTGTGGGGAGCTTATCTGGAAAAGATACAAGACTAATGATGAATGGACTTATGTTGAGATGAAACGAAAAGACGGAAAACTTGCTGCTTCTCTTCCACATCAACCTCCAGCCGGGAAATTAATTTATCACGTTATCCTGCAAAAAAATGAAGAAGTCGCTGCAATTCCTGAAAATGGAGAAGTTATAATCCGATTTAAGGGAGATGTACCCATTTACTTTTTGATTCCTCACATTATTTTTATTTTTGGCGCAATGCTTCTTTCAACAAGAACAGGACTTGAATATTTAGATGAAGGAAAAAGGATTAAACCTTTAACTATTCTTACATTCATATTCGTAATTATCGGTGGATTTATTTTCGGTCCAATCGTACAGAAATATGCATTCGATGCGTTTTGGACAGGCTTCCCATTCGGTCACGATTTGACCGATAACAAAATTCTTGTCGGATTTATTGGCTGGCTGTTTGCTTTGATTGCACTTTACAAATTCAAAAATCCAAAACGATGGATTGTCTTTGCATCAATACTTATGTTTATAATATTTCTAATACCTCACAGTCTTTTCGGTTCAGAACTGGACTACAATGAGCTTGATAACAAAACGAATTCTGAAATAAAATCAAAAACATTAGAATAATTGGCAAACGAAACTCAAATATTAACCGTATCGGAACTAACGAAAGAAATTCGACGAACACTTGAAGAATCTTTCGAGCAAGTTTCCGTGATCGGTGAAATTTCAAACTTTAAATCTCACATTTCAGGTCATTGGTATTTTAGTTTGAAGGATGTTGATGCAGTAATAAACTGTATGATGTGGAAAGGTTTTAACCAGTACGTTTTCTTCACTCCGCAGGATGGAATGAAGATTATTGTAAATGGAAAACTGACAGTTTATCCTCCTCGTGGCAGTTATCAGCTTGATATTCGCTCGATGAAACCGGCTGGATTAGGAGAATTACAAGAAGCATTCGAGAAGCTGAAAAAGAAACTTGAAGCCGAAGGTTTATTTGATGAGAAGTTCAAAAAACCTATCCCTGTATTTCCTAAAAAGATAGGAGTAGTAACTGCAATTGACGGTGCCGCATTCAGAGATTTGATAAGTGTCGCAAAAAGAAGATTTCCACTGGCTGAAATTGTAATAGTTCCAGCAAGAGTACAGGGAAGCGGTGCGGCTGAATCAATTGTTAACGCTATCAAAATTTTGAACGAATATCCGGGATTAGATGTTATAATTGTTGCTCGTGGTGGTGGTTCTATAGAAGATCTTTGGGCTTTCAATGAGGAAATTGTTGCAAGGGCAATATTTAAGTCTAAAGTCCCGGTTATTTCAGGAGTAGGTCACGAGGTTGATTTTACAATAACAGATTATGTTGCTAATCTTCGTGCGCCAACGCCTTCAGTAGCGATGGAAATTGCAACTCCTGACATAATCGATATTGAGAATTTCATCGAAGAATTTATTTCAAATTCGTCAACAAGTATTGAAGAAATTGTAGGAGCCAGGATTGAAGATGTTAAATCATTTCGCAGATCGTATGGTTTCAGACTTCCACTGGATATTTTGAACAGGAAAACACAGCAAGTTGATATGAGTATTAGCAGAGTTCTTCAAAGCATTGAAAAATTTTCGATGATATATGATAAGAAAATATCATTGCTCGCAAAGTCTCTTGATGCATATAACATACAGAGGGTTTTGAAGAGGGGCTTTGTTTTAGTGAAGCAGAACTCTAAATTTGTTACAAGGGCTGTGGATTTTAATAAGGAAAAAAATGCCCGGCTTAAGTTTTATGATGGGGAATTAACAACCCATTAAAGTATTCTATGACAAAGAAAAAAACTAAAAGTAATTTTGAACAGAATTTATCCAGGCTAGAAGAAATTAGCCAAATTCTTGAAGCAGATAATGTTGATCTTGAGGAAGCGATTTCTCTTTTTGAGGAAGGAGTCAAGCTTTCCAAATCTTGTTTGAAGACAATTAAAGAAGCCGAATTGAAGATTACCGAGCTCAAAAATGAGTTAGGAAAAATTGCACGAGTTGAAGAAGATTAACCAAGTTACATTAGGGAGGATTATTTTATTTAATGATTGATGAAAAAAAATACCCCATTCTTTCCAAGGTAGATTATCCATCAGATATCCGTCAACTATCACTTCCGCAATTAAAGCAATTGTGCATTGATATCAGGGAATATATGGTCGATACTATCTCAGAAATCGGAGGACACTTTGGCGGTGGACTTGGAACAGTAGAACTCACTGTAGCAATTCACAAAGTTTTTAATACTCCTCACGACCTTGTTGTATGGGATACAGGTCATCAGGCTTATCCACATAAAATACTTACTGGAAGAAAAGAAGCTCTCAACAGAATTCGTCAGTATGGTGGAATAAGCGGGTTTTTGAAACGTTCAGAAAGTGAATATGATGCTTTTGGTGCAGGACATGCTTCAACATCCATATCTGCTGCACTGGGTATGGCAACCGCAAAAGAGCATACTCTGATAAATAAAAAAGTTGTTGCTGTTATAGGAGACGGTGCAATGACCGGCGGTATGGCCTATGAAGCAATGAACAATTCAGGTGTATTGAAGACTGATCTAATCGTTGTTTTGAATGATAATAATATGTCAATTGCTCCAAATGTTTGGCAAATTTCAAATTATTTTACTGAAATGATCTCTCACCCTGATTACAATAAATTTAAAGGACAGATTTGGGATCTAACAGGAAAACTGGATCAATTTGGAGACAGGATGAGACGGGTTGCTGTTAGACTCGAGCAAGGTATAAAAGCTGTTATCACACCGGGAATGTTATTCGAAGCATTAGGCTTTAGATACTTCGGACCGGTCAACGGGCACAATCTGCATCAGACTATCAAAATATTTGAACAAGTAAAAGATCTTAAAGGGCCGATTTTAATTCATGCATTAACTCAAAAGGGAAAAGGTTATAAACCAGCTGAAAGTCATACGCAGAGATTGCACGCTTCGACACCTTTCGACAAATTAACTGGGCAAGCTTATAAAAAATCTGGTGAGCCGGTTGCTTACACAAAAATTTTCGGAAACTCTCTTGTTGAAATAATTGAGAAGAATCCGAAAGTCGTCGGAATAACTGCAGCAATGCCTGATGGGACCGGACTCGATATTCTTAAAGAAAAAATTCCTCAAAATTATTATGATGTTGGTATTGCGGAAGAGCATGCAGTGACATTTGCAGCAGGACTTGCAACACAAGGAATAATTCCAGTACTCGCAATTTATTCAACATTTCTTCAGAGAGCATTCGATCAGATAATCCACGACGTTGCTCTACAGAAATTGCACGTTGTATTCGTTTTGGACAGAGCTGGATTAGTTGGTGCTGATGGTCCAACCCATCACGGAACATTTGATTTAGCTTACTTAAGAATTATTCCGGGTATGGTAATAATGGCTCCAAAAGATGAAGCTGAATTACGAAATATGATTTATACAGCAGTTGAACATTGTGAAGGTCCTGTTGCAGTAAGATATCCACGAGGTTCTGCACTTGGTGTTAAGATTGAGCCGGGCTTTAGT
>CAZLJI010000093.1:0-737 GCA_964559565.1 uncultured Ignavibacteriaceae bacterium
CTGTATAAAATTAAATCCGGAAAACAAAAAATAAAAAAATGAAGATTGCAGTTTTACTATCTGGTGGTGTTGATAGTTCCGTTGCACTTAGGTTATTAAAAGATGAGGGGCATCAGCTTACCGCATTTTATTTGAAGATCTGGCTGCAGGATGAATTTTCTTTTCTTGGTGAATGTCCCTGGGAAGAAGATCTCAAATATGCACGTGGTGTTTGTGAACAAGCAGATGTTTCACTTGAAGTAATTCCTTTGCAGACGGAATACTGGGATAATGTTGTTTCATACACAATCACTGAAATTAAAGAAGGCAGAACTCCCAACCCGGATATTTTCTGTAACAGCCTGATTAAGTTTGGTGAGTTTTATGATAAGATCGATTCCTCTTTTGAAAAAGTAGCAAGCGGGCATTATGCAAACGTTGAAATGCTTAATGGTAATTATCTTCTCAAATTATCTCCCGATCCAATTAAAGATCAAACATATTTTCTTGCATACCTAACCCAGCAGCAAATATCAAGAGCATTGTTCCCAATAGGTAAATTCAAAAAGTCTGAAATCCGTAAGCTTGCAGAAAATTATAGTCTGCCAACTATGGCAAGAAGAGACAGCCAGGGAATTTGCTTTCTTGGACAAATAAAGTTTAAAGAATTCATTAAGCATCATCTTGGTGAAGTTGAAGGCGAAATTGTTGATATCGATTCTGGGAAAGTGCTTGGTAGCCATCCTGGATACTATTAC
>CAZLJI010000093.1:747-5339 GCA_964559565.1 uncultured Ignavibacteriaceae bacterium
AGATCTGGTTTAAAACTAGGCGGAGGTCCCTGGTTTGTTGTAAAAAAAGATGTAAAGAAAAATACTATCTACATATCAAAAGAAGACTTGTCCGGACGGGAACGAAATGAGTTTTTTGTAGGTAAGTTTAATTGGATCTCTGGTAATCCTCCAGAGAAAAAAAATCTGAAAGTGAAAATTCGTCACGGAGCCAGGATGTATGATTGCATGGTTACATGGTTGCATGATAATATGTTAAATGTAAAGCTTAATGGTTCTGATAATGGAATTGCCGCCGGTCAATTTGCTGTTTTTTACGATGATGATGTTTGTCTTGGCGGGGGAGTGATATTGGAAGATGTGGACTGATTAAAACTTAATTGAATACCAAATTGATTTTTCCTCTCAACTCTGAAGAATTTGAAATAAGGCTCTTCGAAATCCACAGCAGTTTTTCACAATTGCCGCATAAATAAGCATATCTTTTTCCAATAACTGAATCCAACTGACATATCCAGATGTCCTTAGTCTCCAGCTTGCATTGTGGACAATTTAGTTTTATAGGTTCTTTTTGTAATATTTTTGTCATCAAATCTTCTCCACGGGTATTATTAAGACTCCTCACACATTAAAAAAGTTACTTATGAATCCCAAATAATGCCGTAGATTAATAAAAAATTTTAGCTCAATTTAACTAAAAAGACTCAAAAATCAATTCATAAAACGATCCAGATAGTATTTCTTCTTACTTAAAGTTGAGCTGTTCTCTTTAAGAAATGAGTTAATTTTCTCCGAAGATATTACGCGTGCTATACCATACCTGATGGATGAAAACCTTTTTACATATTCTTCTCCTCGATAAGGCACGATGGGATTATAACGCTCATTATTTTTTAATGGTGTTGGAACCAGGATGTTCTCTTCTTCTTCAGGGACCCATTGAATCATTCCAACCAGTTCAAAATTTGGCACACCATCTCTGATAGCAAGGACAAGACCACCGCTCATTCCGTTGTTCACAACCGCATCAACGAGAAACGAACCGGATTCATCTCTGCCCGGATTGCTTACAATCGCTTTCGTAACCATTTGGTAATTAATTGGGTAACCGAAAATGTAAACGAAAGAGCCCCAGTCAAGTTCTCTGGCCTTGCCCATAGGATAATTAAATACTGGAAATCTTAAATCCGATAATGCGTGATAATCCTTCCCAATTAAAGCGATGTCGCTCTTCTTATCTGAGACAAGCAGCTCAAATTGACTGTCTTCCGGAAAACCAGCCGCATAAATTGATTGTCTCTCTTTAATGAAAACTACCTGGATGTATTCAGTAAAGGTACCATCAGCATCAGGAAAATATGAAATAATTGTATCAGGAAATTCCACAATGTGTGCACAGGTGAGTATTCCAACCTTTCCTTCATTGAAATAAATTATTGTTCCAGTTCCGGAATTAGATTGATCTGCGTAGCCTTCTGAAATGGCTACATCACGTAGGTTGGTGCTATCAAGATTATCTAAAGTAAGATTTGCACTTTCGTTAAAAGTATATGTTTTATAAAATACGCTGCTGTTAATTCGGTGAACTGTGGAACTGATTTCTCTCAGCTCATCTGAAGCACCTTTATAGGGGAACTCACTGTCGTATTTTCCATCCGCGAGAGTGGGGTAGATTTCTTTGTAGCTGACTGTTGAACAAGCAGCTAACAAAAACAAAATAATAATAACGAAAGGCACTAGTTGGTTAGTTTTTATTATTTTCATCTTATTGCCTCCCGAACAAAAATAAATTTTATAAATTCTAGTTCTAGACCACCGTTCAATTGATTTCAATGAAAATGAAATTAGTTACCTTCCTGATGCTTCACTTTAAAACCTTTTTTCATCCAGCCTTTTGCTAAAAGTAAACCAACCGGAGAAACAATCGCAATGAACCCATAAATTAACCACATTGTTTCAGTATTCATTTCGGATGGAAGAGTATCTGCGGGACAGTAATTCATTAAAAACCAGCCTGAGTATAAGCTTGTTATTACTTTAGTGAGGAACCAGGGAAACTGTCCAATTCCCATATAAATTCCAGTCATATTCTTCGGAGCAATTTCTGCAACCCACTGTAAAAATCTCGGCTGCCACATTGCTTCACCTAATGTCATAAGCACAAGGTAAGCTATGAGAGTATAAAAATTCGGCCCAAGTGCAAGAATGAAAGTTGGAGCTGCCATAACAGCCGTTCCGAGAATCATCATATTATAAGTGTCCTTTTTATATGTCAAAGCTGTTACCATCGGTGCAAGTATAAAAATCAATATCGGGTTGAGGTTTACGAAAAATTCAAAGTTGTCACTTACAAATCCTTCAAATGCTCTGCTTGTGTAAAGTGGTAAAGTCAGCCAGTTATGAGCGAAGAGAGTCTGAACAAAAATCAGTATGAAAATAAAATACAGAAATCTTAAATCTTTAAGAGGAAAATTTTTGAGGTAGTACAATAACTTTTCCTTACTTGACATACCTGCCATATCATCCACTTCTTCAGGTTTTTGCTTACCATCAGCGTCCTGGTTGGCTTCACTTTTGGCTTTTTCCATCGCTTTCTTCGTGATGATAAAATATACAACGGCGATACCAGCAACTGTTAAAGCCGCATATACCCAGAAGACACCCGGTATACCGAATGCTCTTCTTACCGGCGGTGAAATTAATCCGGGAAGAAAACCGCCGAGATTCATTAGCGCGTAAAGCATTGCATAACCCATTGCGGAAGTTTTTTCGTTTGTTAATTGTCTTACACCAGCATAACAGGCAGGCTGATAAATTCCGTATCCGAGAATGATTCCTAAAATTCCAAGCATTGCGAAAATGTGTGCTGAGCTCCAGAGACCAGGAATACCAATCTCAGGTGAAATAGTCAGCAGTATTCTTCCGACCAACATCAATGATAGCGCAATGAGTAAAGATTTTCGTAAACCGATCCAATCAACAGTTGCTCCAAGAAAAAGCATTGCGATTGTTATTCCCGCAGTTTGAATCCCAACCATTCTTCCTGCATCAATATCATCCAGTTTAATAAAATCATTGAAAAAGATTGCAAGTAACCCAACTACTCCGAAATAAGTTAGACCTTCTAAAACATAGGAAAGATTAACACCGAATAAAGCACGCGAAGTATGAGCCAGATCAACAAATGGCTGAGACAAATCCATAATTATATTTTCTGCAAAGCCATATTCTTCTTTTGTCTTTACCTGCCCGGAATTTGCGAGAAGTACCGAAATGTATGCTACAGGAGGAAGGATAATTGAAAATATTAACCAGAGCGATCCATTCAGCCCTTTTTTAATTGCAGTTCTTGAAGTTCCGAGAACAAAGAAAATATAGAACATAATTGCAAGACCGATGAAAACAATTAGCAGGTCACTCATATTTCCTCACAAAAAATATATTTGAAAAACTTACCGTGTATTTTAAAGTGCTGAATCAAAAAAGTAATTTTTAATTCAATGAAAATTAAGTAAATAAAGCAACTAATAAGTGCATAATTGACAGAAATAAATTTTGATAATTTGTTCAGGGTGAGGGTATTACTACTCTAAATTATCCGGGTTTCCCAGAAACCTTGGGACTGTGATCGAAAACCTGCTACTATTGCCTTCCTCGCTTTCGACCCACAATACGCCGCCGTTCTTTTCAGCAAATTCTTTACATAGAATTAATCCAAGACCTGTTCCTTTTTCATTAGCAGTTCCATCTCTTCTGAATTGTTCGTCAATACGGAATAAGTTTTTCTGGTTTTCCGGGCTTATACCGATACCTGTATCGGTAACAGAAACCTCGGCATAATCACCATTGATAACTCCCTTAATTATAATTTTTCCACCGGGATTTGTGAACTTAATACTGTTGGAAACAAAATTTCTGATGATAGTGTCTATCATATACTTATCAGCATAAATGAGAATACTTTCATTCATCATGTTAACCAGTTCCAGCTTTTTATTATCAGCACTCTCTTTATACAATTTTATAATCTCCATCCCAAGCTTCGCAAGATCAATGACGCTTTTTTCAACTTTTAGTCTTCCTGATTGAAGCATTGACCATTCAAGCAGATTAAGAATTAAGTTGTAAACCTGATGGGCAGAGCTGTAAATATTCATTATGGAATTTTTTATATCCGCTGGATTCATTTCATCGTAGGAATGAGTCAGAAATTCAGTCAATCCAAGGAGCGAGTTGAATGGGCTTCTCAAGTCGTGAGATATTATAGAAAAGAATTTATCTTTAGAAGCATTAAGATTTTGTAACTCCTCTGCATACTTAAGGAGTTGTTCTTCATTTCTTTTCCTTTTTGTGATATCCTGAACCTGAACAATAAAGTAGAGTGCTTTACCCTCGAAATCTGTCAGAAGGGAGACCGTGGTTAATGCCCAGATAATCTCCTTTTTTTTCGTAAGATATCTTTTTTCAACTAATGAGCTTTCCCGGGTTTCGCTTTTTAATAAATCTTTTACAAGTCCAATTGATTTTTCAATATCGCCGGGATGAGTGACGTTTCTAAAATTAACCGAAATTAATTCCTGTTCTGTATATCCGAGCATTTCACAAAAAACAGT
>CAZLJI010000093.1:5349-8246 GCA_964559565.1 uncultured Ignavibacteriaceae bacterium
TACCTTTGTAAATTGACCATCGAGACCTAAAATGGCCATCCCGATTCCCGATCCTTCAAAAACATTTCTGAATTTTTCTTCACTCTTCTGGAGTTCAATTTCAGCCTCTTTTCTTTCTGTAATATCTGTTGTGGTGCCAATTATCCTTAATGGCTTATCGTTATCTGCTTCAAACAATAAACCATGATCCACAACCCAGCCAACCGAACCGTCTTTTCTATAGATACGATGTTCAAATTTAAATTCACGCCCCTTACTTTTCAGAAAATTGCCAAAAGTCAAAGTCATTAAATCTCTGTCTTCCTTATAGACAAGAGCAGACCAATCATCGAGGTTGTCGGACAGTTCATTTTCACCAAAGCCATAAAGTGCTTTAAGATTTTTATCTGAAAAATATTTTCTTTCGGTTGGCCAGAATTCCCACACTCCCATATTGCCTGCTTTAATAGCAATTTCAAAACGTAATTTTGTTTCAACAAGCTCCTGATATATTTTATTTTTGTAGAGAGCAAGTTCAACAACACGATTCAGTTCCTTATTTTCAAATGGTTTGATCAAGTAACCAAATGGTTCTGTGCTTTTAGCTCGCTGGAAAGTCTCTTCGTCAGCGTAAGAAGTAAGAAAAATTACCGGAAGCTGGAAATTTCTTCTAAGAATATCTGCTGTTTCAATGCCATCAATTTTTCCTTTTAGCTTTATATCCATCAGAATTATATCAGGCAATAAATTTTTAGCTTTTTCAATTGCTTCTTCACCCGTTGAAACGGATGCAACAACGTTATATCCATCTGCAGTTAACCGTTTCTCAATATTTTTTGCTACAATCTGTTCATCTTCTGCTATTAATATTTTTATATTATTCATCTTTATTCAATTACAATTTTAGTTGATGTCTACTTCGTCACTCATTGAAAGTTGAGGAAAAGTAATTGAGATTGTGGTACCGGCGGTTCCATCAATAGCCATCCTGCCGTTAAGTTGTTTGGCCATAAGTTTAACTAGCTCCAGACCAAGAGATTGTGGATTCAAGTTTTTAAAATTAAGCGGTATGCCAACACCATCATCCTTAATTTTTAAAACCAGATTTTCCTGATTATCAGTTTGGAGCGAGACAAGTATCTTGCCGTTATGGTTCTGCGGGAAAGCATATTTCATTGAGTTCGAAACGAGTTCATTAATAATAAGTCCACAAGGTATAGCAACATCAAGATCCAGAAAATGATCCTCAATTTCAGTAGTGATTTCAATTTCCCTTGAAGTTGACTGATATGTACCTTCAAGATATTCAACAAGATTTTTTATATACTCACACGCTTTTATCTTTGAAAGATTTTCTGATTTGTAGAGGCGTTCGTGGATTAGTGCCATCGATTTTACTCTACTCTGGCTGCTGCGAAATGCTTCAAGGCTTTTAGGCTCGGTTATTGATTCAGCCTGCAAATCCAAAAGACTTGAAACGGTTTGTAAATTATTTTTAACACGATGATGGATTTCTCTTAACAATGTCTCTTTTTCAATTACTGAATTCTTAAGATATTTCTCTGTCTTTAGCCTCTCAGTTATATCATGCAAAGTAAATATCATAAGTTTTTGCTCCGGAAGAGGAATCATCTTTGCTGAAATAAATTTTTTATCTCCCGAACTCATAGGAATTTCGATATTATCCCAGGCTAAATTTTCTGGATTTGCTGTGCCAGTTTCCTTAGTGCTGTTCCTATATCCATTTTTTAAGTGGTTTTTATCTCTAATTAAATTTGCCAAAAGCTTTTCTACATTTGATATTTCTCCTTCACCCAAACCAAGTATAATCCTGAGTTCATTATTTATGAAAATATTTTTTCCTGTATCAGATTCGTTAACTGCTATTCCAATGGGAAGACTGTCAACGATTGTTTCAATCAACCGGGTTCTATGCTGCAGTTTTTCTTCTGCTTCCATCTGGTCTGTAATATCAAGAAATAGTGCTTGCAAAGCAGGTTTCCCATCGTAATCTATTACACTTGCATACAAATCCAGAATTTTTTGTCTGCCATCCTTAGTCATTCCTTTAAATTTATAGTGAGGGGGGATATCAACACCAGACATTCTTTTCCTGAAATTTCCCCAAACAAATTCTTGATCATCGGGATGCACTAAATTTATTAGCCGGGAAGTATCAAATTCAAGTAATTCTTCCACCGTGTAACCTGTTATTCTTGAAAATGCAGGATTTGAATAAATGATCTTTAAATCTTGTACAATTACAATTCCCTGAAGAGAATTTTCAACCAGATGTCGATATTTTTGTTCCGAATTCGGTATTGACATTTCTTATTTTTTATCCAGATATCCTAAAAATATGATTGGTTATAAACAAATCATTTCTATTAATCAAATTGTAACTTAATACTTTGATGCATCAAATTAAACCTTCTTTAGTTCCTCTACTTTTTCTTCTTTCTGCAAAACCTCTTAATCCTTGCAATCCACCTGTATGAATTGCTACTATGTGACTTCCTTCTTTAAAAAATCCGTTGGAAGCAAGATCATAAATTCCAAACAACATTTTTCCGGTATAAATTGGTTAGATGGGAATTTTAGTCAAAGAAGTAAATCTATTCACAAAATCCAGCAGAACTTAATTCGTTTTAGCGTATCCTCCAAAATGGTATTCGAAATTAATGTCCCAATTCAGCAAAGAATCATTTCCGGAATTTTTCAGAAGGGAATTAACATTCTCTTTTAAAAATGATGCGCCTTTCAAAACAGAAAATCCGAGTGCAAATTTATTTCCATTCAGACCTGAAATTAAACCAGCTAAAGTTCCCCCAGTTCCGCAAGGACAGGCAATGAAGTCAAATTCAATATTGATTGATTTGACTATATCGCTGCATCCCTTAACTGCAAGTTCGTTGGTG
>CAZLJI010000094.1:0-1789 GCA_964559565.1 uncultured Ignavibacteriaceae bacterium
CGGAGTATTATAGGCGTGCCCTTATGCGGATAAGAGACGTGGACGCCTCCCCCCGCTGCTTTGTCTTTTCGGACGATATCGGGTGGGTGATGGAGCACCTTGACTTTGATGAAGATACAGTTTTTGTAGACCACAATAATGAAACTACTGCCGGTTGGGACTTATGGCTCATGAGTCTCTGCCGTCACCATATCATTGCCAACAGTTCATTTAGTTGGTGGGGTGCCTGGCTGGCGAACCGTGGAACGGTAATAGTCCCATCTCGTTGGTTCGGGGAAAATGGTTATACATCCAATAACGATACTAAAGACCTTATTCCCGATAGATGGATTAAATTATGAGTCGAATTTCAATTTGTATTCCAACTTATGAATTTAAGGGTAAGGGTGTCTTTTACCTAAATCAGTTGTTAGAATCTTTGAAGGTACAGACTTTCAAAGATTTTGATGTTGTTATTTCTGATCATAGTTCTGATGATAAAATTTTTGAATTTGTCAAACAAGCGAGTGATGAATTTGACATAACCTTTATCAAAAATTCTAATGGACGTGGATTTCAGGCCACTAACACGAATTGTGCTCTTGAAAATGCCGAAGGTGAGATCATTAAGTTAATTTATCAAGATGATTTATTTGTAAATGAACGTGCCTTGGAATTAATTCATACTGAGTTCAAACATAGTAATAAATGTTGGTTGATGAATGGATTTGTCCATACGGTGGATGGTGCAAACTTGAATCGTCCTATGGTGCCTATTTGGTCAGATTATCTTCTTGAAGGTAGAAACTTATTAGGTAGTCCGAGTTGTTTTGCTTGTTTAAATGATTCAAAAATGTTTATGGATGAGCACATTAAATTATTGATTGATACCGATCTGTATCATCGTATGCGACTTAAGTATGGGTTGCCAATTATTTTATCTGAAATTCTAATATCCAATAGAGAACATCCAGATCGCGTTAGTAGCTCTGGAATCAATTATAATTTTATGTTCGAACATCCTGATGGCTCTTGGTTAGTTAATAAACAGGAATTGGATTATGTAACAGAAAAACATAAAAATTCAAGGGGCTATCCAGATGAAACATAATTTAAAAGAAGCCACATTCATTATTCCGATAAGAATTGAAAGTTCTGATAGACTTCGAAACATCATAACCAGCCTTTGTTTTCTTGTTGCCAATTTTGACACCAACATCATTGTCAAAGAGGTCGATAAAGAATCTGTTTTTTTAAAGGAAGCCTTTCCCCAAATAGAAGAATTTTGTGGAGACGTATCGTGTATTAAACACATCTTTGATCAGTCAAATGAACCTGCATTTCATAGGCAGAGGGTTTTAAATGATATGATTATGGAGACTACAACCAGGGTTGTTGTTAATTACGATTGCGACATCATTCTCCCGATCAATAGTTATAGGGCTGCTTATAATCTAATCATAGATGATGTTTCCGATCTTGTTTACCCTTATGGAGAGGGCGAGTACCAAAAAAGAATTTTCGCCAATAACAGTTTGGTTTCTGACTTTTTAAACAATGAGTTTGATTTAAAAATCTTAGAAACTAAGGCATTAAATTATTATTCGATGTATGGTTTCTGTCAATTTTTCAATAGGGATGTTTACATAGAAGGTGGTTTAGAAAATGAAAATTTTGTTGCTTATGCCCCAGAAGATGTAGAAAGGTACTTTAGATTTCTTACATTAGGTTATCGCGTCCACCGAATAAATGGGATAGTTTATCACCTAGAACATTCAAGGTCGGAAAACTCTTGGTATAATAATCCGTT
>CAZLJI010000094.1:1799-8045 GCA_964559565.1 uncultured Ignavibacteriaceae bacterium
GAAAATGAATTCAGAGGAACTTGCTAAATACATCCAAAGTCAACCTTATTATCTGTCCAGAATTAGTAAATAGGAATTTAAGTCAATGAAAGTTTTAATTGTTGGATTTGGTTTCGTAGGATCTGCGGTAGCATCTATTTTCGCTGAGGATGAAAAAGTCATTATTGATCCAAAGTTTAATGATAATAAAATAGAGGATTATAAAGGTGTAAATTTCGATGCTGTTTTTGTATCAGTTGATACACCTAAGGCTGAGGGATTTGCTTTATTGGATTCCATTCTACAAAAATTGAATGATAATCTACCAGAAGGAACACCTGTTTGCTGTAAGTCTACCGCATCGCCTCAATTTTATTATGAATCATTCATAAATTATTCAAGTATTAGAGTTCTCCATAGTCCAGAATATCTAAACAAAACTAATCCAATCAAGATGTTCCAAGAGCAAAAATTTGTTATTATTGGTGGTGATACTGATGCTGCGGCCAGGGTCGCAGAAATTTTTACAAGTAGATTAAATTACGTTCAAAATGTTAGGCTTACGGACATTAGGACTGCTGCAATGGTTAAATATGCTGAGAATGCATTTCTCGCTTTAAGGGTGACATTTTTTAATGAAATGTATCTTGCTCACAAATCCCAGGAGTGTGAATCATCTTATGAGGAATTTGCTGAAATGGTTGGTCTCGACGAAAGAATTGGCCATTCTCATTCTCAGGTTCCAGGTTCAGATGGTAAATTTGGGTGGAGTAGTCATTGTTTAGACAAGGATAACTATGAGTTTGAAAAATTTAGTAATAGTCCTTTAATTAAATTCGTAAGAGAGTTGAATAAAATTCATCGCAATTATGAGGAATGAAAATCGCAGTATTAACAGCGGCATTAGGAACTAATAATTTAATCCCTATAGTTCCCTTTAAAGGGGTGGATTATTTTGCTTTTTCTAATACAGAAATTAGTTGTCCTGGATGGGTAGTTAATAAGGCGATTGAGTTCTCTTCTGACCCAATTTTCAAAAACAGAAGAAATGCAAAGATTTATAAAGTATTGCCATTTCTCTTTATACAAGGATATGATTATTACATTTGGTTAGATTCAACTCATAAATTAGAACAAGAACCTGAACAAATTATTAAAACCTATCTCAAACACAATGATGTAGCGGTCTTTAAACATCCAGAACGTAATTGTCTTTATGAAGAAGGGCGCCTAGTTAAAGAACTAGGTTTTGATCATCCAAATCTTATTGATGAACAGCTTCAGTTTTATCGTGAATTAAATTATCCACAAAACAATGGTCTTTATGAATTACCTGTAAGGATTCAAAGAAATAATGAAATTACCCAAAAAATGGGGCTTATGTGGTGGGAACAAATCTGTATGTTCTCGTCAAGGGATCAAATTAGTTTTCCCTTTGTGTGCCAAAAACTTGGTCTTTCGCTTTCAACACTACCCGGTAGAGCTAATACCATTAGGGGTAATTCTATAATGCCACAAGTCGTATCATCTAACCATAACAGAAGAGTCTAATGTGTAGTTTTCTTTTTACTGATAAAGAGGTCTTAGATTTGCACAATGTCAATTATTTTATGAGATTTCGTGGTCCTGATGCAACTAATCTAGTGGATGTTAACGGATACACATTTGTCCATAACATTTTGTCCATCACCGGAGAATTTCGTCAGCAACCATTTATTGATTACGATGAACAAATCGTTTGTATTTACAATGGTGAAATTTACAATTATGAAGAGTTTGGGACTTATACTTCTGATGGTGAATGCTTGATACCCCTGTATAAACAATTTGGTGAAAACTTTATAAGGAAATTGGATGGGGAGTTTGCTATCGTTTTGGTTGATTTTAAAAATGAAAAATTGGTCATTTCAACAGATCCTTTTGCCACCAAACCTTTATGGTTTTCTATTGGGAAATCTCTTGCTGTTGCTAGTTATGAGTCTGCAGTAAAAGTTTTAGGATTTAGTAATGTTACTAAACTTGATGCAAATTTAACCTTAGTTTATGATCTCAAAACAAGAGAAGAAATAAATCGCAGCAAAGTATTTGACTTTGATCTAAAACAGTTTAAATCTGATTATTCAGATTGGATCATCGCGTTTCAAAACTCTATTCGTAAAAGAACAAAAAACTTAAGAGAAAGTATTTTTATAGGACTTTCTAGCGGTTATGACAGCGGAGGAATTTCTTGTGAATTGAATAAGCAAAATGTACCTTATAAGGCTGATGCAGTAGTAGGTCACGTAAATCAAGAAATTTAAATAAAAGATTCTCTTTGTTTAATGATAATTCTTCTGGTGAATTTCTTGACGATAAACGATGGCAATACCGAGATTACATCAATAAAAATGTGGAAGAGTTTAAGTATCGTATTTACTCGTCTAGTAGTAACTATAACGAATTTGATAGACGCTTGCAGGATGATAATGGCTCGTGTGGTTTATCTATGATTTGTGATTTTGCTAGAAAAGAAGGAAAGAAAGTTTATCTGTCGGGCTCGGGATCTGATGAAATTTTTTCGGATTATGGATTTAATGGAGAAAAAAAATTTCTCCATAGTAATTTTGGTGGCTTGTTTCCAGAGGATCTTTCTACCATTTTTCCTTGGGCATCTTTTTACGGAAGCACTATGGTTTCGTATCTTGCAAAAGAGGAGTACGTTGCAGGTTCTTATGGAATAGAGACTAGATATCCATACTTGGATAAATACGTGGTGCAGGAATTTTTATGGCTTCATAATAACCTTAAAAATTCTAACTATAAGTCGGTGCTTTATGAGTATCTGACTGCATCAAACTATCCATTTGAACTTAATGTTAAGAGGGGATTTTAATGAGTACAACATTATCAAAAGAAGTTCTTGAAAAGTATAGAAATAAAAACTTTGTGGAAACAGGAACTCTTTGGGGGGAGGCGATCGAAATTGCATTAGAATGCGGTTTTGAAAAAATTTATTCTATTGAAATTGATCCAAAAAAAGTTAAATTTAATCAAGAAAAATTTGCTCAAGAAATTGGAGAAGGTCGGGTTATTCTTGTAGAAGGAGATACCTTTGAAGTGTTTGGTGGGGTATTGAAAAAAATAACGGGAAAAACAACCTTCTGGTTGGATGCACATTGGGATGGAGATGTTGAGGGTCATTATAAATGTCCCCTTCCCTTTGAATTAGAACAAATTTCAAAAATGAAATCCAAATCAAATACTATTTTAATTGATGATAGGCGATTGTTTGGCGATCAAGGAAGCACTTGGGGGTCAGAAATTAGCGAGGGGCAGATTGTGGAAAAGGTAATGGACATCAACCCCAATTACCAGATTAGCTATGAAAATGGTCACGTACCAAATGATATTATTGTAGCAAAAGTTTAAAATGGCTTATAGTATTTTTACGACGGCTAATAAATCTTATTATCCGTTTCTTGACATTTTTACATCGTCTGCTATAAAAAATTGTACTAATCTCGAAAGACTTTATGTAGCTGATAGTGGTCTAGACGTTTTTAGAAATGCAATTTCAAGGAAACAAAAAGTTAGTATCTTGGATACTAACGGCGTGGACGAGTATAGGGGGGTTCATTCCGAAGGTTGGGTAAGGGCAACACAATTGAAAACGGTAATCCTTAATAAGATACTTCATTGTATTGATTTCGAGCATTCATTAATTATGATTGATAGCGATGTTTGCGTATTAAAAGATTTAAATGATCTTATTGATTTAAATTATGACATACAAGTTACAACTATGAAATCTGGTGGTCATACTAGGGCAGATGGAATTTTTATTAGCGAAATTGCGAGCTTTGTTATTTTTAATAACCTCCAAAAGAGTAAATTATTTGCTCAAAGATGGATTGAAAAAATGGGCCATTTTCGAAACAACGGGGTTGCTATTCCACACGAAACTCCTGCAATGAACCTCACTTTAAAAGAAAGTCCTGATATTAAATTTGGTTTTTTAAACGAGTCCTCTGTATGTTCTGACTCTGAACTTACTGATAATTCTTACTCAGTGCATTTTAAAAGTAACGGATCAACCAGTTCAGATCCTATTTTGAACTTTGAAAGTAGAGTTATGTCTGTCCAGAATTACTCTTCAAAAGACTTTGAATTAGATCAATACTTAAATGAAAATTTGTACGGACAATGGCGAAATACTTATGCGATTAACTGAACTTCATACTCGATTCAAAACTGACAAGGGTACAGCTCATACTTACATTCCTTGGTATGAACAAACATTTTCTGAACGTAGGTTGGATTCATTAAATGTTCTTGAGATTGGGGTTCTTTTTGGTGGATCGTTAAAAATGTGGGAAACTTATTTCGAGAACTCTTACATTTATGGTATCGAAGATTTTTCCCAAAAAGATGGCCAATGGTATTATCAATTTGAACCTGTTGATGGTGAAATGGTAATGAGAGATGTTAATAGCCACAAAAGAATTACTTTGTTTAATTTTGATTGTGAAAACCTGGATCTTATTCAAAATAATCTTAAAGGGTTAAAATTTGACATTATTATTGATGACGCAAATCATCTGTTAGCACAACAGATAAAGAACTTTCAAAATTATTTTCCTTATCTGAATGATGGTGGGATTTATGTTTGTGAAGATGTCCAGAGTACACAAGAGGCTATAGAATTAAAAGAAATTGTACTTATTCAATACCCAGATAAAAAGGTCCACATTGTTGAACTAGAAATTAATAAAAAGTCTGATGATAGATTGGTTGTGATCTTATGAAGGATTTAATCATTTATTGTGATGGTGGATTTGGTAATAGATACGGTACTTTGTTAGGCGGGTTGTTTATTGCGCGGCTTCATAATCTTAGACCAATTATTAATTGGAGAGAAACATCACAATGTCGCGCATCTTTTAATGATATTTTTGAAAATGAACAACAATTTAGCATTATCAATTCCCCCTTGGAGGAATTTAATGAATATGTGCTTATAATGCACGACAACTTTATTAAAGGCAAAGCTTTTTATTCAGCTAATGCTTTTTCAACGTTTTGGTCTTTGGGAAAAATTACAATAGATGAAGATAAATTACTTTACAATAACAACTGGTTACCTCGATGTATGAATGAATCAGAATTTCTTTCTGTAGGAAATTCATTGAATTTTAAAAAGGACATACAAAATTCTGCGGATGACTTTGCCAAAGAAACTTTGATTAATGTAAATGTAACAGGCGTCCATCTAAGGGCAACGGATTTTAATGTATCTGTGCCGAACTTTTCTCGTGAATTTGTTATAATTATGGAAAATCCAGACACGAGATATTTCGTATTATCTGACGATAAGACAATAGAAAATAAATTTAACCAGTTTGAAAATGTTGTTGTTCGAAAAAAAGTATTTTATGTTGAGAAGGTAAATGAAACATCTACTTGGTGTAACAATATCGAACGATCAAGGGAGAGTGTTATTGAGTCTTTAATTGATTTGCTAATTTTATCGAAAACTAAGATCCTAACTAATTCCACAAGCACTTTCCTTAAAACCTCGTTAATTTTACAAAAGATCAATGGACAGAAACAAATCGGTTTATAAACTCAACAACTTCGGCCCAGTCTACTACATCAATCTTGATGATAAGCAAGATAGAAAGTTGTTTATGGAAAAACAGTTTGAATACTGGGAAATCGAAAATTATGAACGCATTTCTGCCTTTGATGGTAGGGATAGTGACCTTAGCGAATTTCTGACTGGTAAGTATCCAGAAGCAATCACAACACCAGAATTGGGTTGTACTTTATCCCATCTTAAGGCAATCAAGCATTGGTATGATACAACGGATTTCCCTTATGCTATCATTTGCGAGGATGATTGTCTTATTGATAATGCAAAATACTGGAACTTTACCTGGGAGCAGTTCCTAGCAAAGGTTCCTTATTCTTGGGATTGTTTGCAGTTAGCAATCATCTCAACGGGAAACATTTCCGCTAACATCCATACCCGATTTGTTAATAACTTTTCCACTGCCATTTATTGCATTAATCGTAGGTATGCAGAAAAGTTAATCCATTTCCACTGCAAAGGTGATAAGTTTAGGCTTGATCAAAACATTAGGCCTAGGGCTGTCGCGGATGATTTAATCTATAATTCAGGACTTACTTTCTCTGTTCCCTTATTCCTTTATGAGCTGAGGCTAGGAAGTTCTATTCACGATGACCACGTAGAAGTATTCCATAAGAACTCTTATAATGGAATCAAGA
>CAZLJI010000095.1:0-8030 GCA_964559565.1 uncultured Ignavibacteriaceae bacterium
GAAAATGGTGCGGGCAAACTTGCTTTTAATTCACACCAAAGATAATGGAGAAGAGTTTTTTACGACGGCAGCATAGTGGAAATCCAAATCACAAATCAAAAATTTCCCTCAATCTAAAAATCGTCACTCCATACGCAACTGCAACATTCAACGACTGCTTTATTCCAAACTGCGGAATCTCAATTGAAAAATCACACATATCCAAAATTTCCTGAGAAACTCCGGTAATTTCATTCCCGACGATCAGGCAAAGAGGGAAAATATCCTTCTTCAATTCATAATATGGAGTGCTATTATCAGTCAGCTCTAAAGCGCAGACTTTTATTCCATCATCTTTCATTTTTCTTACAACATCTTTCGGATCTTTTACATATTCCCATTTAACACTTTCCGTTGAACCCAATGAAGTTTTCAGAACATCTTTTTTACCTGAAGGTAAATCAGGGTGTGGTGGATATGGAGTGTAACCGCAAAGAAAAAGTTTTTCAATCATTGCTCCATCGGAAGTTCTAAATATCGAACCGACGTTGTATGAGCTTCTAATACTATTCAATAAAACATAAACTGGGAGCTTCTTTACTTTGTGCAGGGTATCGAGAGTACTTCGGTTTTTCGCAATTTCATCGTGAGTAAGCTTTTTCATCAGTTCTAAACCTTAATTGCTAATTGTCCACAAGCTGCAGCGATATCATCGCCTTGAGTATTTCGCAGCATAACAGTAATATTTTTCTCTCTAAGTTTATCTGCAAACCTTTGGATTCTCTCCATTGGAGTTGATCTTAGCTGACCAGCTAATCCGGATGGATTCATATGTTCAAGTGAATTAAAAGGAATGATATTTAACTTGCTCGGAATCGTACTCATCAATCTTGCAAGTGCTTTGATATCTTCGCCCCGATCGTTTATTCCATCAAGCATAACGTATTCAAATGTAATCCTGGTTTTAGTTTTCATCGCATAACTTTTTAATGCTTCAATGTTTTCTTTAAGTCCGTGCTTTTTATTTATAGGCATTATTTCACTTCTGATATTCTCAAAACAAGAGTGAAGTGAAAATGCAAGTTTTACTTTTAATCCTGTACTTTCAAGCTCTTTTATTTTTGGTGCAATGCCTGCTGTTGATACCGTAATTTTTTTTAGACTGATTCCAGTGGTCAGTTCTTCTGCAAATATTTGCAGTGACTTTACTGTTTCTTTAAAGTTTAATAATGGTTCACCCATTCCCATATAAACGATATTCGTGATTTCGCTTTCTTTGTAATCCTTGCTAGCAAGCTTGAACTGGTCAAAAATTTCTCCAGATGTGAGATTTTTTTTATAGCCCATCAATCCAGTTGCACAGAATTTACAATCAAGAGGACAACCAACTTGAGTTGAAATACACAAAGTTGTTCTTTTTATTTCCGGGATAACAACGGACTCAATCTTATATCCCTCATTCGTTTTGAAAATGTACTTTTTTGTCCGTGTTGATGGTGAAATTTCATCCGTGAAGTAACTAAGCGTATTGATGCTGAATGATTCAGAAAGCCTTGTGCGTAATGGCTTTGGGAGATTGTTCATCTTATCAAAGTCATCAACCATATCGCCGTACATCCATTTGAAAACTTGCTCAGCCCTGAAAGCCGGTTCGCCATGAGACACAAAATATTCTCTTATTTCTGGTAATGTTAATCCCTTTATAGTCCCTATTTCTTTTTTGCTAATCATAAACCAAAAATAGTCTATCCGCCTTTGTTTGACAATATAGTAGGAAGGAGTAGAATCTTTTTAATATTTCGTTGTCTAAGATTTTTTAATACAGTATTTTTGAGCTGGAAATTTATTCATCTCCATAAACAATCTAACTTGTCACAAAAAGTCATCGGGGTAAAAAATGAATTTTGATTTCACAGAAGAACAGTTAATGATCCAGGAATCTGCACGTGATTTTGCTCAGAACGAAATTGCTCCTTCATCAGTTGATCGGGACATAAAAGCAGAATTTCCAGCAGATATCATAAAGAAAATGGGCGAGCTTGGGTTTATGGGAATGATGGTTTCTCCAGAATATGGCGGAGCTGGTATGGATACGATAAGTTATGTTCTTGCTATGGTAGAAATTTCAAAAGTTGATGCTAGTGTCGGAGTTATTATGTCAGTGAATAATTCACTCGTGACCTGGGGGTTGGAAGAATACGGTTCAGATTTTATTAAGCAAAAATATTTAATTCCGCTTGCTAAAGGTGAAAAGCTTGGTGCATTTGCTCTTTCTGAACCCGAAGCAGGAAGCGATGCAACTCAACAGCATACAATAGCAGATAAAGATGGCGACTATTTTGTTTTGAATGGAATGAAGAACTGGATTACAAATGGAACAACAGCAGATTATTATCTGGTGATGGCACAATCTGATAAATCAAAGGGACATAAAGGTATAACTACTTTTCTCGTCGAAAAAGGAACACCCGGATTTGGTCACGGTAAGAAAGAAGACAAACTTGGTATCAGAAGTTCTGATACATGTTCATTGACATTTGAGAACTGCAGAGTACCAAAAGAAAATATTGTTTGGGAAGAAGGTAAAGGCTTTAATTTTGCAATGAATACTCTGAACGGCGGCAGAATTGGAATTGCTTCTCAGGCACTTGGAATTGCAGAAGCTTCCCTTGAAGCAGCCATCAAATACTCTAAAGAAAGAAAAGCATTTGGAAAAGAGATTGCAAATCTTCAGGCGATTCAATTTAAACTTGCAGATATGGCAATGAAGCTTGATGCTGCAAAATTATTAACTCTAAAAGCAGCTGCAATGAAAGATGCTCATCAAAAATATTTTGCTGAAGCTGCCATGGCAAAACTTTATGCTTCAAAGATTGCTGTTGAATGTGCTTTGGAGGCAATTCAGATCCATGGCGGTTACGGCTATGTTCGGGAATATCTTGTAGAAAGATATCTGCGTGATGCAAAGATTACAGAAATATATGAGGGAACTTCTGAGATTCAAAGAATAGTGATAGCAAGGTCACTGCTTGATGCAAAGTAAGTTGACAGCATTTATATTCTTCTTACTTTTCATACCATCTGCTTTTTGTCAGGTTGAAAATTTAAAATGGCAGAAAGCAGATTTATCTTACGAAAAACAAGTCCACTTCGAAAAAAGAAATTATTCATTCGAATCAGAGAATGTTGGTGAGTTTTTGTCTAAATCGCTTACGAATGCTTACTGGTTTTTTATTTCAGATGTTGACGGAGATAACTGTCCATTTAGACCTACCTGCTCATCTTTTCTTTTACAATCAGTAAAAGAGACGAATATTTTCCAGGCTTCATTGATATTCTTCGATCGATTTACTCGCGATATGAACATCGCCACGAGACACAATCATTACCCAAGAGTTAGTGCAGGTTACTTTTATGATCCGCCGCAGAATTACACTTTAAATCAGGGGAAAATTAAATATCTGCCTCCTGCATTTATTGTTGAAGATGAATGAGCAAAATTATACCAATATTTTTTTTGATTCCTCTGTTCACTCTATCACAATCAACTTCATTTGATTTCCATTCTCCTAAAAACATTAAAAGATTTGCTGATTATCTTTTCTGTGAAGGAGATTATCTTCGGGCACTTGAGCAGTATGGATTGCTTAAAGATCATTCAGCCACTGATACTACTGATTTCAAAATAATGTTAGGATATTCAAAGCTCGGGCTCTATCAGGAATCGAATAAGTATTTTATGGGAATTGATGATAAATCAAATTTCTATTCTGATGCTTATTTGCTTTCTATTAAAAATGAATTGCTAATCGAACCCAAGCTAATTATTGCTTCAAATGCTCAATCCCTTGATTCTATTCAGTTGAAAAGTTTCAGAAAACTTACCACCATTTCGACGCTTTATGAAGATGAGTTTAAGATTTCCAGAGAAAACTTCATAGCTCCTTTTGATGCAGGAGAACTAAATTTTGTCTCAACATTCTATGAATATAAAATTGAGCCTGCCTATAAAAGTCCAGAACTTGCGGGAATACTTTCTGTAGTTATTCCCGGAAGTGGTAAAATGTATGTTGGCGAATGGGGTGATGGAATAACCGCACTATTAGTCACGAGTCTATTTGCTTTTCTGGCATATGATAATTTTCAAGCTGATCATACTACTCGTGCGTGGATTTTCACGGGGCTCGGTGCTTTCTTTTATGCAGGAAATATTTATGGCTCAATTGCTTCTGCACAGATTTTTAATGCCAGAATTGAATTTGAATTTAATGAGGGATTAAATTTGTTCCTTGAACAAAAAAATTATTTTTTACCCGAATATGATTTCTGTAAATAAAATATTTTTTGCTTTTTTATTTATGTGGATTGGGACGGTAACTTTAGTTGCACAAAATACATTTGAAGACCAATTCAATTATGCCAGGCGACTTTATGACGAGGAAAAATATTTTGATGCGATTACTGAATTCAAACGTTTGTTATTTTTTTATAATGGAGACGCCTATAGTTATGAAAGTAATCTGTTAACCGGTATAAGTTATAAAAACGGAGCAAAGTTCTCGGAGGCAATCCAACACTTAACTTTAGCAGAATTAAATTCAAAGAATTTAGATGAAGTTTTTATTGCAAGGTTAGAAATAATTAAAATTAACATCCTGAGAAGAACCACCGATCGGGCACTTGCTCTACTTGATTCTCTACAGAATGATTCAAGATTCGACAATCGAATTGACGATATAAACTACTGGCGCGGCTGGGCTTACATTTTTTCAGATGATTGGGAAAATGCAGCTTTATCTTTTTCAGCTATCCAACTACAACATCAACTTGCACTTCTCTCTGATTCGATCGCTAATGATCTTTATAGCCCGCAATTAGCAAAAATTTTATCTATCGTTCCAGGCGCTGGACAATTTTATACGGGTGAATATGTCAGCGGAGTCATCTCAATAGGATGGAACATCCTTTGGGGTTATCTTACTATCAATGCATTTATGGAAGACAGAGTATTCGATGGCTTGATGGTTGGAACTCTTCTTTGGTGGAGGTTCTACTCTGGAAATATTCAGAATGCAGAGAAGTTTGCACTTGATAAGAATTTGGAAAAAACAAACTCAGCTTTGCGTTATCTTCAAAACAATTACATTGGAAAAAAACCATAACAAACTATTAAAATAAAATGAAAAAACTTTTTGAGAACAAAATATTTTATCGAGCCTTCCTCTCAATGATTTCTCTCTATGTGCTTATTGCATTTGTGAAGCTGCCGCCAATAAACGGAGATGAACAATCAATGTTTCCCGAGATGGTTTATGGTAAAGCGTGGAAACCGTTTGTTTACCGTACGCTTCTACCTACCTCAGTCAGAATAATCAGTGAAGTTATTCCGGAAAGTATTCACAACACGCTCACGGAAAAAGTTGAGAGCAATGATTATTTAATGCTTGCGCTGGAGAAGTTAGTTTGGGAAAGCGAGTTTATAACTGAATATCTTGTTGCGATGGTTCTTATGTATTTTGCTTTACTTGGATTTGTATTCGCCTTCCGAAAATTATTTGATGAAATTTATTCGTCACCACTGTGGTTTAAAAACATTATGTCAATCATCCTACTACTTACGATACCAGCAATGTTTCAGCCGCAATACTCAAATTACATTTATGACTTCCCAACTTTATTTTTATTTACTCTGGGTTTGCTTCTTCTCAAACAAAGAAATTGGAAATTCTTATTAATACTGTTATTCATCGCTTGCTTCAACAAGGAAACAATTATACTTCTAACACTCATCTTTGCAATACATTTTCATAAGGATGCTGATATAGATAGAAAATTATATTATCAGCTTATTGTAGCGCAATTAGTAATTTTAACGGTGGTAAAAATCTTCCTTTATATTTTATTCATGAATAATCCCGGTGGTTTTGTAGAGTTTCATCTTATCGATAGAAATTATCTTTTATTTAATGGATATTCATTGACAACATTTGTAGTCTTGCTCATCATTATCCTCGCAATCTTTAGCTATTGGAATGAGAAACCCAAGTTTATCAAAGACTGCATGTGGATAGCCGTTCCACTTTTAATTTTAACTCTTTTCCTTGGATTCTTCGATGAGTTAAGAGATTATTATGAAATTTTACCTGTAGCGATTCTTATAATTTCTTTCAATATTGCTAAGATTTTTGGAGTCAGATTAGTGCAAAAAGTCACAATGGTAAAATAAAATATCAATCAAGTGTTATTTTGACTTGTTGAGGAGAGTATTTTTTATAAATTTCAGATGAACTTTTAAGAAAATTATTCTGTTCATTTAAATACAATTAGAAATTCAAAAATAGGATTAAACTTTAAAGGAGTACTGATATGGCGATAATGATAACTGAGGAATGCATCAATTGTGGTGCTTGTGAACCCGAATGTCCAAATACTGCAATCTATGAAGGTGGTGTTAGCTGGGAATTATCTGGTAAATCTTACGGTGATGGGGATGCAGCTCCATCTGGAGCGACTGGATTTTATTCGTCAGAATTTTTCTATATCGTTCCGGATAAATGTACAGAGTGCAAAGGATTTCACGATGAACCTCAGTGTGCGGCTGTTTGTCCCGTTGATTGCTGTATTCCAGATCCGAAGCACGTTGAAACAGAAGAACAGCTTCTTGCAAGGAAAGATTATCTTGATGGATTAGGCAGGTAAAGAATTTTTTAAGATGGTGGACCCCGACTATGTCGGGGTTTTTTATTTTAAAGCCTTTCTCTCCTGTGAAATGAATCTTATCTTTTTTAATTTTAACAAGTAAAGCATTAATTCTAATTAAAATTTATTTTATGAAAATTGGAAAATATAGACTGAGCATTATCGAATCTGGTTCCTTCGGACTTGACGGCGGAGCTATGTTCGGGATTATTCCCAAACCGCTATGGCAAAAAACAAATCTCGCTGATGATGCAAATCGAGTTAGACTTGCAACAAGAAATTTATTGCTGGAAAGTGATTCCAGAAAAATTTTAATTGATACTGGAATGGGCAATAAATGGGATGACAAAACAAGAAATATTTATGCAATTGATGAAAGCAGCACAATGAATTCGGCTCTCGCTCAGAATGATTTGAAAGCTGAAGATATAACAGATGTAATACTTACTCATCTTCATTTTGATCATACCGGCGGTTTAACATTATTAGCTAATGGTAAACTTGAGCCAGCATTTCCAAAAGCAAACTACTTTGTGCAAAAACTGAACTTTGATTGGGCTAGAAATCCTTCTGATAGAGATAAAGGGAGTTACATTAAAGAAAATTTTATACCGTTGTTTGAAGAAGGAGTCTTGAATTTCATAATTGGAAATGCAAAGTTCGATGACGAAATTGAATTCATTGTAATTAATGGTCATACATTTGGTCAGCAGATGGTAAAAATATCTGACGGAAATAATACCATTTTATTTTGTGCTGATTTGATGCCATTTGTTTCACACATTCCGCTGCCGTATATAATGGGTTATGATCTCCAACCATTAGTAACGCTGGAAGAAAAGAAAAAGTATCTGAAAATAGCAGTTGATGAAAACTGGAAATTGTTTTTTGGACACGATCCGGAAATTGCTTTTGCAACCGTTAAAAAATTTGGTGAAGGATATATCGCTGATGAAAAATTCAGATCGTTTGAAGAAGCTTGAAGACGAAGGATTCACTTTCATTTGCTCAATGGATGAACTAAAAGAGAGCATCGGGAAAAAGTTTTTACTAAATGATGTTGAAATTGCGGTATTCAAAATCGACTCTGAAGTATTCGCGGTTAGTAATATTTGTCCTCATCAGCAGACTCACCTGATTTATGATGGATTTGTTGAAGATGAATTTGTCGTTTGCCCCGCCCACGGTTGGAAATTTAATTTAAAAACAGGGAAGAAAGATTCGGGTAGTAATGGTCTGCGGGTTTATAATGTTGAATTAATTGATGATAAAGTTTATGTGAAAGTCACACCAAAAGAATTAAGATGGAGCTCCTAACTTTCGAGGTTAAAGTCTTGACTTACGTAGCGCTA
>CAZLJI010000096.1:0-6133 GCA_964559565.1 uncultured Ignavibacteriaceae bacterium
TGAAAACTGGAAAGAAGTTTTTAGCCATGCTCTTGGAATTGCAGAACAATACAAAGCTAAACTTACCTTTCTTTATGTGCTGAATACTCAATTGATAGATTTATTAACATTCGATGTAGGACTTGAGAGGTTTCCCAGCATCGATAAAAAATTCACTGAAGCAAAAGATTTTACAACCAATATAAATAAACAGATTACTAAGAAAATAACCCGTGCTTTCGGTAAGGAAATTATAAAGGATATTAATATTCTTGTCGAAAGAGGCAGTCCCGTTAAAATAATATTAAAAGTTGCTGAAGAGAAAAAATGTGATCTAATTGTAATCGGTTTTACAGGTAAGACAACTTTAAAGAATGCATCAATTGGAAGCACCGTCAACAAAGTGCTGCAGAAATCTAAGCTTCCGGTTTTAGTTATCCATAATATTTAAAAAAGAGGCAAAATGTCCCGCAGCAGCTCAAAACATAGCATATTATCCGGCATCGACATTACCGATTTAAGTAAGGCAGAACTGGATTCCGCTTTTCTGAATTTGTTAAAGCAAGGTATTCATGGAATTTCTTTCAGTGCATATTTAGAAAATCAAAGTCCGGGATCTATTATTTCTGAAGAGCAAATAGAAGAAAGAATGAAAATTATCAAACCATACGTTAAGTGGGTAAGATCTTTTTCCTGCGTTGATGGTAATGAGCACATTCCAAAAATTGCCCACAAGCATGGCATAAAGACACTTGTAGGAGCTTGGTTGGGAGACGATCGTGAAAAAAATGAAAAAGAAATTGAAGGCATCATAAAGGTTGCTAAAGAAGGTAATGCTGACATAATAGCTGTTGGTAATGAAGTATTGCTTCGCGGAGATTTAACCGAAGATGAAATAATCAAGCATATTCAAAGAGTTAAACAGGAAATTTCCAACGTACCAGTAGGTTATGTCGATGCTTATTATGAGTTCGTGAACCATCCACTTATTTGCAATGTGTGCGATGTTATACTTACAAATTGTTATCCCTTCTGGGAAGGTTATCCATTAGAGCATTCTTTAGCTTATTTAAAAAATATGTATTACCAAGCAGTTTCTGCTGCAAAGGGTAAAAAAGTAATCATCAGTGAAACCGGATGGCCAAACTTAGGTTCGCCCGATCGCAATGCTGTCCCATCTTATGAAAATGCTCTGCGCTACTTCATCAATACTTTTTCATGGGCTAATCAGGAAAACATACATGTATTCTATTTCTCAAGTTTTGATGAAACATGGAAAATAGAAAAAGAAGGTGATGTTGGAGCGTATTGGGGATTATGGGATAAAAATGGCAATCTGAAATTTGGAAATCAGTAAAAATGTAAAAAGTATGGAAACACAATTACTAATAAAAACAATTCACTTCTTTCCGATTCTTCTTATTGCTGCTGCGGTTCTTGTTTCTTGTGATCAGAATAGAAAAGTGTTGACGACAGAAGAAAATTACGTTACTTCAGAAGCTGGAGATAAAATGGCTAAAAAGCCAGGAATAACTTTTCTTGATGGTGAGGCTTTAGAAGGAACTATTATTAAAATATATCCATCAATCACAAAGCAAGAGATCGATGGAATAGGATCTTCATTTACAGAAGCTTCTGCATTTGTTCTGGCACATCTCGATAAAAAGTCACGTGCAGAAGTAATGGAAAAAATTTATAGCGACAAAGGCGCAAATTTCTCTCTTACAAGAACTCATATCGGTTCCTGTGATTTTTGTGTTGAAGGAAAATATTCCTACCTGGATAAAAATGGTGATACAGGATTAAAAACTTTTAGTATCGAACCTGATAAAAAAGGATTTGATCCTAAAAAGTATCCAGGTATTCAAGATGCAACTTATGATTTGCTGCCAATGATAAAAGAAGCAATTGAAATAAAAAATCAGCAAAAAGATAATGACTTAAGGATAGTGGCTTCTGCGTGGACTGCTCCTCCATGGATGAAGGATATTGAGGATTACTACATCAAAGGAACAGAGGAAAATAATTTTCAGGGAACCGGAGGTAAACTCAAATCAGAGTATGAAGGGACTTATGCAGACTATCTGATCAGATATTTAAAAGAATATGAATCAGAAGGTGTAAATATTTGGGGAATAACTCCTGTTAATGAACCACACGGAAATAACGGGCAGTGGGAAAGCATGCATTTTACTGCGGAAAGTCAAAACCAATTTATTAAAAAATATTTAGGACCAAAACTTTTAATGAGTGGATTTAACGATTTAAAGCTTCTCATTTATGATCAGAACAGAGATGGGTTAGAACATTGGGCAGAAGTGATCTTAAGTGATAAAGAGACAGCAAAATATGTTTATGGTTCAGCAGTGCATTGGTATGAAAGCACTCATAAAGTATATGAAGATGTGTTTGAAAGAGTTCACGCAAAATTTCCGGATAAAGCAATTATTCATACTGAAGGTTGTGTTGATGATTTAGGAAAGGATGCTCCAAACGGCATTACAGATCCCGAACGATTTAAAGAAAGACAATGGTTTGATAATGATTCATTTTGGTGGAATAAGAATGCAACAGACTGGGCTTACTCTGCTTCGTGGCAAGGTGTTAATTCCAATGAACATCCGATATACACACCTGTTCATAGGTACGCCAAAAATATTATTGTCAGCATCGATCACTGGCTAAAGGGATGGATTGATTGGAATGTAGTTTTAGATAAAAGAGGCGGACCAAATCATGTCGGAAACTTTTGCGGTGCACCGATAATGATCGATACAGAAAGCAAGCAAATTTATTATACTCCTATTTACTATGTCCTTGCACAATTCAGCAGAACGATCAGACCGGGTGATATAGCAGTTCAAACAGAAAAAATTCTTGCCGGATTAGATAATGATGCATTGCATACTTGTGCAACAATTAATGATTCTAATTTGCTCACTGTACAGTTATTAAATACAACAAAAGATTCTTTGGAGTTTAGTCTTCAAATTGGTGATCAGTACGCAAAGATTAGAATGGTTCCGAATTCACTTCAGACCATTCGTATTCAATTATAAAAATTATTATGCATTACGTTAGAATAATATTTATATCAATTACGATTCAAATTCTTTTAAGCAGTTTTTGTATTGCACAGCCTGGAAGTGTTCCCAGCTTTGAAAATCAATTTTTCGCTCTGGATTTTGAAAATGAAATCTATGATTTCTCCAAAGTAGAAAAATATTTCTTTACAACTTTTCCGCATGATGACCCAACTAATGGTAATGTTATTTATGACAGAGCGAAGTGGATAAATGATGATATGATAAGGTTATCTGATAATGATGGACTTTATGGTTATGTAAAATTTAGAAACGATAGTTTAGGTTTTGATTCTTTCAGATTTACATCAAAACCATATTACAATCTGAATGATGATGTTCAGAAAATTTTGTTTGTCTTCAAGGGCAAGTTTCCTTCAGCAAAAAGCATTTGGCCTGCCTGGTGGTTGAATGGAAGCAGAGAAAGTGAATGGCTCTATAAAGAAAATAGTGGTTTAATTTCAGATAAAAGTTTAGATGAATATTCCGGTGTGGGACAATTCTACAACACTCCCAGTCCAGTTAATTGCACTGATTGGCCTGCTGCAGGTGAAGTTGATATTATTGAAACTATCAACGGCGATAATATTATTCATAATACTATCCATACGTGTCCGCAAATGTGCAACTCTGAATGGAATGATGATGGAGTTATTATTAATTGTGCAAATGCAACTGCTACCGATCCAAATTCCGGCTGCAGCGGCAAAACATTTAAGATTAATTCACCCGAAGGAACTTTTGCCTGTCTATGGGAAATAGGATCCTTTAGTTTTTATTACTGGCAGCCTGAAGATGAGGTCAGATTATCAGGTGGACCTTTAAGCAATTCCCCCAATCCAGAATTGTGGAATAAAACCAATCGAAAAAATTATGTTCAACTATTAGAAACTGATGCCGATTGTAAAGAAGCAATTTATAAAGATTGGCAATGTGAAAACTGCAAGGGAAAAGACAAATGTGAATTTGCTAATCTTAAAATGATTTTTAACATAACCCTTTGCGGTAAATGGGCAGGAGATGAATTTGATGAAACAGATAGTTCATTGGAAAACTGTAAAGAATACATTATAAGTGAAGGTAAAGAATCGATTAATAATCAATTTATAAAGATTGAATATGTGGCTGTGAAAAAGCTGCTGTGATTTGCGGATCAGTTGCTTATTCAAAAATGATAAAGAATGAGTTTAACAATTTTATTTATCAGCATCGTGTCATTTATGTTTTTTAGTTGCCGATCAAACGAAACGGAAATTGTAGAAAAAAAATCGGAAGAGCAGAAAACTGAAGGTATGGAAACAATACGAAAAAAACTGAAAGCGCAATTAGCAGCAGAAAGACAAAATCCGTTTATAACCAGGGAATTTGATCCCTACTTAAATGGAAAGTGGATTGGTAAAGCAATCTCTTATGGCTGTTACCGTAAAGGACAAGCACCAGGAATAAAGGGTCCAAGTGAATCTGAAATTCTTGAGGACTTGAAAATAATATTGAATCACTGGAACTTGATAAGAGTTTATGGGTCAGATAAAGACTCAGAACGAATACTGAAAGTTATCAGGAAAAATAATTTGCCTATTAAAGTTATGTTGGGAGTTTGGTTAGAAGATGAAAAAGAAAATCCGAAGAGAAAAAATGAAAATATTAAGGAAGTATTGAATGCAATAAAATTAGCGAATGAATACTCCGAATTTATTTCAGCAATAAATGTTGGAAATGAAACCCAAGTTTTCTGGTCGGCTCATAAAATGGATATTGATGATCTAATCCATTACATAAGAACGGTAAGAAATAACACAAGCGTACCGGTTACTACTGCGGACGACTTTAACTTTTGGAACAAACTTATAAGTAAATCAGTAGCGGTCGAAGTGGATTTTATCGTCGTTCACATCTATCCTCTTTGGAATGGACAATCACTCGAAAAATCAATAGAGTGGATGAGTAATATTTTCTTTAATGAAATAAAAAAATTCCATACTGATAAAACATTAGTTTTAGGTGAAATAGGATGGGCAACAAAATATGATTCAGCTAAAACCGGTGACGGACAACAAGGCTCATTAATAAAAGGGGAGGTCAGTTATACAGCTCAGGAAAAATTTCTTTTAGAATTATCCAGATGGATTGACGAAAATCAAGTTGCAACATTTCTCTTTGAAGCATTTGACGAGCCCTGGAAAGGTGGTGACGAAAATTCAAGTCCTAATGAGATTGAAAAGCATTGGGGTGTTTTTTATGAAAATCGAACTCCAAAAGAATCTTTTCAAAATTTTTTGATAGCATATAAAACAGAGCAGAAATAACAGTTAAGTTTTTAAAGAATAATGATGAATTCACAGTTAAATAAATATAATCACTCACTTTCCAGGAGAAAAAAATGAAAAAAGAACTTACTCGTTTAATCGCAATAATATTTATTCTTGCGATTAGCAGCAGTGTGTTCGCACAGCCTACTCACACTATAGATTTTGAACCAGCCGGAGTCGGTGCGAATTGGAATTGGACAGTACCAGAAAATGCTGATAATCCGCCTCTTGAATTTATTGCAAATCCTGTAAGCGGCGGAATTAACACATCACCAACAGTTGCAAAATTTATCGCTAGACAAGCAGGAAATCCCTGGGCTTTATTTTTTACTGATGATGACGGGCAGTTTACTTTCGATGCAACCAATACTACAGTAAAAATTATGGTTTATAAACCAGTGATAAGCCCAGTACACTTTAAATTTGAAGGTCTCAGTCCTGCAATAGAACTTGTTGGCGCTAATACAGTCATCAATCAATGGGAAGAAATAACATTCGACTTTTCGGCGTCGATAGGTAACACATATAGTCGGATTGTTATCATCCCCGATTTTCTAGCTAGAGCTCAGGATAATACTATCTACGTTGATAATATTCAGGTTCCTAATGGCGTGATAACAATCATACCAGAACCAACGGTTCATGCACCTACTCCAACAGTTCCAGCATCCAGTGTTATTTCAATATTCAGTACTGCTTTTCCAACTTTGCCGGGAGTTAACCTGAATCCTAATTGGGGCCAATCCACAGCAGTTTCTTGTT
>CAZLJI010000096.1:6143-7989 GCA_964559565.1 uncultured Ignavibacteriaceae bacterium
CAGGGAGATACTACTATGAAATACAGCAACTTAAATTACCAGGGAACCGAACTGAACCAAAATCTGAACCTTGTTAGTGCGGGGATGCAATATATTCATATCGATTTCTGGAATGCAAATTCCACCGAGCTGAATTTCTTCCTGATTAGTCCCGGACCAAATCAACAATCAGTTGCATTAGTTCCGCCAGGTTCAACCGAACAATGGATAAGTCTTAATATACCATTGTCTCAATTTCAACCGACAGTTAACCTCACAGAAGTCTTTCAGATGATGTTTACAGGTAATGGTACTATTTATCTTGATAATATATATTTCTGGAATGGAGTCGTTCCTGTTGAACTAACATCGTTTACAGCAACAGTTAATGGTAAAGATGTTCAGTTAAAATGGAAAACAGCAACCGAGAAAAATAACAGCGGTTTCCAGATTGAAAGAAAATCCACGGCTGATTATGAATCAATAGGTTTTGTTGCTGGTGCAGGCACAACTACAGAACCAATGTCGTATTCTTACTCAGATATTAACCTAAATCCGGGTACTTATTATTATAGATTAAAACAGGTTGACTTTGATGGAACTTTTGAATATTCAGAAGTCGTTGAAGTTAATGTGATAGCACCAGATGTATATTCATTAAGTCAAAATTATCCTAATCCGTTTAACCCAAGCACGAAGATTACATTTTCACTTGCTTCAGATGCGCAAGTTAGTTTAAAGGTATTTGATGTTCTTGGTCAAGAAATTGTAACACTGATTAACCAGAATCTTACTGCAGGAGTTCATACTCATAACTTTGATGCAGCTGGATTAAACAGTGGTATTTACTTCTACAAATTAGAGGTAGTAAGCAATAATGGTTCAAACTTTACAGATATTAAAAAGATGACACTCTTAAAATAGATGTTTCTGAAGAGGTTGTAATATGCTATAAAAATATTGCAGCCATATATTTTCGTTTAATAATTAACAATAATAAACCACAAGGAGAAAAAAATGAAAAAGAAAATCACTTACTTACTTGCTGTAGTGTGCATTGTATTGGTGAGCGGTATATCGTTCGCACAAAACGCACCTATAGATTTTGAATCAGGCGGGTTTGGAGCAAACTGGACATGGGCAGTTTTCGAAAATGATACTAACCCACCATTAGAAATCATTGCAAATCCGGATCCTTCGGGAAATAATACATCTGAAACAGTTGCTAAATTTACTGCATTGCAGACAGGTAATCCCTGGGCAGGTACTGAATGTATGCACGGGGATATTGGAACTTTTACCTTAAGTAGTTCTAACAGCATTGTAAAAATTATGGTGTGGAAACCAGTAATAAGCGATGTTGGAATTAAGTTTGTAAGACCTGATGGAAGTGCATTGCCGGAAATTAAAGTAGCTAATACATTGATCAATCAATGGGAAGAATTAACTTTTGACTTTACAGGTAGAATAGGAGACCCGAACACCGTTGATCAGGATCAAATAGTAATCTTTCCGGATTTTAATCTAGGTGGAAGAACCCAGGATAATATTTGTTATTTTGACAATATTACATTTTCAGCAGGTACACCAGTGGCTGAGCCAACAGTTCCGGCACCAACTCCAACACTTCCCGCAAACGAAGTTATATCAATATTTAGTAACGCCTATACGCCTTTGCCGGGAGTTAACCTGAATCCTACTTGGGGACAGGCAACTGTAGTTTCTTTTGTGGTTATTCAGGGTGATACCGTTATGAAGTACGGAGGTTTAAACTATCAGGGAACAGAACTGAATCAAAACCTAAACCTTGTCAGCGCCGATATGCAATATATTCATATCGATTTCTGGACCGCCACTTCAACTGAAT
>CAZLJI010000097.1:0-3385 GCA_964559565.1 uncultured Ignavibacteriaceae bacterium
ACTCGAAGAGGCTAGACAGCTTCAGCTTTCTATGCTGCCAAGAGAATTACCAAATCTTCCTAATCTTGAAATTGCTGCATTCATGAAAACCGCAACTGAAGTGGGCGGAGATTATTACGATTTTATTGTGGAGGATGATGGTGTGCTTAGTGTGGGATTTGGAGATGCTACGGGGCATGGGCTACAAGCAGGAACGATGGTTACTCTGATGAAGGGATTTTTTACTTCAGTTGCTACCATACTCGAACCCCAAGCATTTATGAACTACTGTACGGGTACGATTAAAGAAATAAAGATGGGCAGGATATTAATGTCCTTCAGTTTATTAAAGTTCGATAAAGGCAGATTATTTATTACAAGTGCAGGGATGCCACCTATTTACTTCTTTGACAATTATAATCAAAGTGTTGAGGAAATTATAATCCAAGGGATGCCACTTGGAGCAATGAGAAGATTTTCTTACAAAGTGGTTGAAAAGGAAGTTAAACGCGGTGACACTCTGTTGTTGTTAACTGATGGATTGCCTGAACAAATGAATTTAAGTGAAAAAATGTTTGGCTATCCTAGGGTAAAAGAATTATTCAAAGATATTGTAAACAATACACCTGACGATATTATAAAAAGCCTTATGAAATCCGGTGAAGAATGGATGGGAGAGGCTACTCAACAGGATGATATTTCGTTTATAGTTATTAAAGTAAAGTAACTTAAAAGTATTCGAAATTACTTTTTAATTATTATTTAAAAATAATAGAAGGGTAACTCTATGAAATTAGGAGAGTTGGGTAAAGAGTATAAAGGTGGCGAGATAATAATAAAACAAGGAGAGTCCGGAAATTGTATGTTTGTCATCCAATCCGGAGAAATACAGGTGCTTAAAGAAAAAGATGGGAAAGAAATCCAGCTTGCAATTCGAAAAGCAGGCGACTTTTTCGGTGAGATGGCATTGTTTAGCCGTGAAGTTCGAAGTGCTACGATCCGGGCGTTGAGCGATGTTCGTATTCTCACCGTTGACAGAAAAAATCTTTTAAACAGTATCCAAAAGGATCCATCCTTGGCATTTCGAATTATAGAAACCCTATCAAAAAGAATACGTGATTTATCTGAGGAGATAGTTCCCTATAAGAGCGATAATTAAAAAATGATCCATTGTCCATCTTGCAATTCCGGTTGTCCTGAAAGCGCAAACTTTTGCTTACACTGCGGTACACCACTAAAACCGTCAAGCAGGGCTAATGATAAAATCGGATCACCTCTTTCAAACGATACAATGACTCAAGCATTAAAAAGATTAATGCCAACCTCGTACGTAGAAAAACTACTTGCTAGTAAAGGTAAAATGGAGGGGGAAAGGAGAGTAGTTACGATACTCTTTTCGGATGTTAAGGGATCAACAGCATTAGCTGAAAACCTCGATCCCGAAGAGGTTTTAGAGGTAATGAATGGAGCATTCAATGTCCTTATCGAACCCATAACCCGATACGAAGGAACGCTCGCTCGTTTGATGGGAGATGCAATACTTGCCTTTTTCGGAGCCCCGATTGCCCACGAGGATGATCCCTACCGGGCTTGCAGAGCTGCTCTAGATATTTTGGAAGGTGCGAGAGAATTCAGCGAAAAACTTGTACTCGAAAAGGGAATAACTGGATTCGGAGTTCGGGTCGGAATAAATACAGGACTAGTCGTAGTCGCAGAGGTTGGTACCGATCTGCGAGTAGAATACACAGCCATGGGAGATGCTGTGAACATTGCAGCAAGGATGGAATCTTCTGCTGAACCGGGTACTATATTAATTACTGAATCAACTAAAAAGCTTATTCAAAATGATTTCGATTTTATACCGTTAGGGCCTATAAGTGTTAAGGGCAAATCCGAACCTATAAATACTTTCAGAGTTTTAGAGATTAAGCAGCACGAAAATTCATACAGGAATAATACAAGATATAACACCCCCTTGATCGGCCGGTATAATGAATTGAAAAAATTACAGGAGACTTTAAGCAGGCTGCATAAAGGAAAAGGTGGTATAGTTTCTATAACAGGCGACAGCGGTGTCGGAAAAAGTCGTCTAGTTACTGAGATACGTAAGAAAGATTTATCGGGTTTAAAGTGGGCGGAAGGGAGAGCCTTATCTTATACTGTTAATAAAAGTTACTGGATGGTTCGTTCTATCTTAAAGAATCTTCTCGGTTTTCATCAGGAATCTTCAGATCCAATTATTTACGAAACGCTTCATAAAAAAATTGAAAATTATTTTAGGGAAAATATTGAAGAAATTCATCCTTTTATTGAACATTTCTTGAAGACTTCTGATGAAATAAAGAAAACAAAAAATCCTAGATTCGAAGATCCACGTTCAATTATGGGTCAGTTTCAATATGCGGTAAAAGAGTTCATTAAAATGGAAGCTCTTCAACAGCCAATTGTTATGGTCTGGGAAGATCTTCAATGGTGTGATCTGCCATCACTGGAGCTATTAAACGAACTGCTCCCTGTTATCAGGGAATCACCTGTTCTTTTATTATTGCAGTACCGGATTAATGAAAATGAAAAACGGGTCTGGGACTTTCATCATAATAATCTCAAGGAATATGATGACATACACGATGTAATCACGCTTCATCCACTTGAAGAAAGTGCAAGCTTATTACTTGTTAAAAGTCTTGTTGGCGGTTATACTCTTCCGCAGGTAATTCAGGATCAGGTGATCAAGAAATCAGAGGGTAATCCATCCTTTATTGAAGAAGTGATAAATTCAATAATTGAAAGTGGTTTGAC
Source organism: uncultured Ignavibacteriaceae bacterium (assembly GCA_964559565.1). Classification (GTDB taxonomy): domain Bacteria; phylum Bacteroidota; class Ignavibacteria; order Ignavibacteriales; family Ignavibacteriaceae; genus IGN2. The sequence continues at coordinate 2,779 of CAZLJI010000097.1, forward strand.
AAACCAAAATAATCCTTCAACAGAGGTTCAAAAAATTGGTGACGAGGTGCAGATTCCTGATCTTCTTCAAAGTGTTATTATGGCTAGGGTAGATTGCCTAGATCCATTAGAAAAAATTACATTGCAAACTGCATCAGTAATCGGTCGTGTCTTTCAAAAAAATCTATTAGCACAAGTCATGAAGGATACACTTTCCGATAGTGAACTTGAAAAATCTTTGAATGAATTACAGTTGAGAGAATTTATACTTCGTCATCTACCAGTGAATATCAATTCAGGAAAATCAACAATACAAAAGGAGTATATTTTCAAGCAGGATATAGCCCAAAGTGTTCTGTATAATTCACTTCTTTTATCGCAGCGTCAGATTTTACACAAACAAATCGGAGAAGTAATAGAAAATCTTTATCCTAGAAATTGTGCGGAGTTTGCTGACTATCTGGCCATTCATTTTGAACGAGGTAAGGTTTTTAGCAGAGCAATTCACTACTATAGAATTGCGGCAGAAAGAGCAAGAGAATTATTTGCAAATGAAGACGCCATATTTTTTTATTCTAAAATCCTCCGGTTATCTGACGAATCGCAGATTGAAAGCTGTGTTCTGGCT
>CAZLJI010000097.1:3395-7969 GCA_964559565.1 uncultured Ignavibacteriaceae bacterium
TCAAATTCACGAATCTATGGCTGACACATATTTCACGGTAGCAAAATATTCAAATGCCATCGATCATTTTCGGTTATCATTAAATTACAATAAAGACAGCATTACTCTAGCAAGGATTTATTATAAATGTGGTAAGGTTCTTGAGTTGTGGGGAAAATATGAAGAAGCCCTGGATCATTATAATAACGGACTCAGAATCATTATTCAGGGGAATGAAAGAGTACTCCTAGCTCACATTTACGCTGGGATGGGCATGCTATATTACCGACAATCAAACCTAGCTGAAGCAGAGAAATTTAATATACAAGCAGAAATAATATTAAAAGACGAGGATAGTGAGGTAGATATTGCTGAGGTTTATAACAATATGGGAATCATATGTAGCAAATCAGGAGATTTAAATAAATCACTACAATATCATATAAAATGTCTCAATATACGGGAAAGAATCGGATCATTGGCCGGACTTGCTGCTTCTTATAATAACCTGGGTTATTTGTTTCAGCATAAGAATGAATTAGAGAAAGCGATTGAATATTATAATAAGAGTTTGGAATACTGTAAGAAGATAGGTAATCTGCATGGTCTCGCACGTACTTATGATAACCTTAGCCAAATTTATTTAACCCAAGATAAACAAGACTTAGCTATGGATTGCAGCTTAAATGCTGTTGCCATATTTGGGAAAATTGCTAAAGATGGCGATCAGTTTAACAGCGAACTTTGGCTTCAATCAGGTGTTTGGTAAAATATGAAAAACTTTTGAAATCCAATTACTCATACAAAATAAAAAAAAATATCCGTGGTAGAAAATACTTCAAAATTTGTAACTCAACTTTTCGCCGAAAAACTTCCGGCTTGGGCAGTATATCATGATCTGACACATACAATTGAGACAGTTAATGCATGTCTAGAAATAGGTAGGGGATCTGATATTTCAGAAGAAGATCTTGAAATATTATGCATCGCGTCCTGGTTTCATGATACTGGCTATTTGTACCGGGTTGATGGACATGAAGAAAAAAGTTCAGAAATAGCTTTGAATTTTTTAAAAAAAAATTGTTATTCAGGTGATAAAATCAATACTGTCATCGATTGTATTATGGCAACAAAATTAAATACGAATCCACAGAATTTATTGGAATCTATCATTTGTGATTCTGACTTGATAACTCTTGGAAAACAAGAGTATTTCGGAAAGAATGACCTTCTAAAATTTGAAATAGAATTACGGGATGGTAAAAAAATTAGCGAGCTTGCTTGGTTAAAGCGATCATACCACTTTCTTTCAATTCATAAATATTTTACTGAATACGCTCAGATAAAATTCAATCCTCAGCTTGAAATCAATCGCTTGTCTCTACAGAAAAAAATTGATGAATACAATTTGTGATCGGAAGATTTATTTAATTATTTAAATGAGTACAAGAAAGTATTATACTTTATTTTTAATTCTAATATATTGAATATATTTTATCCGGAATCATTATTAAAAAAGTAAATTAGAAGAAAACCTAATGAGCACCGATTTCAGTATTACCACCGAAACCCACAAGGATACCTTGGTTATAAAGACAGTTGGCTATATTAACAATACGGCAGGTGAAAAAATCATAGAAGAATTCGAAAAAAATTTTATCGGCGGATTGAATAGAGTCATTATTGATTTAGAGCACTCAAAGGTGGTTAATTCTATTGGGATTTCCTATCTTATTGATATCATCGAAAAACTAAATCAGAGCAACAGCAAGTTAGTTTTTACAAATCTTGACCCCACTATTGAAAAAACTTTCGATATTATGGGCATCTTTCAGTTTGCTGAAAAAGCAGATTCGGTTGATTCTGCACTTTAATAAATATTTTATGAACACTTATTGAATGATTTCCGGCTTAATATTATTTCTAAAACTGACATGTAAATGCGCTTAGGTCAGATCTATTTACCAGCAAAATTATCAACAAGACCACACAAAATCGGAAAGTATCTGGGAACTTAATTCTTCGATTGTTGGTGTGGCAAAGAGACAATGGATTAAACTTAGAAAAGCGAAAATATTAAATCACAACTTGTAAATAGACAAATAGGTTAAAGAGTTTCAAATTGAATTAATCTCGACCTGTGTTTAAATGACAACAATTAAAGGTTGCCTTTAATCATTAAAATTTATCACTATAAAATTGAAAAAACAAATAAGTATAAAAATTTTTCCTTGTTGTGTGATTTGCGGTATTATTTTTTGACCAAGCCAAAAATTAAAACATTTATTGAACACAAATCGCAGACGGAGAGGGAAAGTTTTAGTAAGAGAATCCTACAGCGAATTGGTGTGTCTGTAGATGAGTACAGCGTTCTAAATATACACAAAATTGGAATTGAGGTGCCAGTAAAATATGTTTTTGAAGAATTGCTATTATGGGATAGTTGTTCAAACTATTGGCCAAACCGAATTGCACGCGTAAAGCGGATAAATGACAGTCTGGAGAAAATACTTATATATGTCTTTGGCGTAGAAAAATTTAAATTTAATTGGTTGCTGGCAAAGGATATTAAAATTAAGCCATTGTTTAATATGACGGCTCTCAAATTTCAATATAATCCGCCGGCTAATTCAGGTACAGATAATGCGAGATATTTACTGTACAGATGTAGTGGCGGTTACCCAATAGGAATTTTTACTCTATATGCTCGAAGCCCTATAATAGAGCAAAATGAATTTGAAAACACACAATTGTTTAGCTTAGTAGCCTTTAATTTTTACGGAAATAAACACTGGTTTTATTCGAAATTAATTAACCCGATATGGGAGAAAATACACAACCGTGTAACGGGTAATGTATTAAATAGAATGAAGCAGGAATTCGAGAATAAATTTAATGATCGGATTAATCTAATGGAAAAGATTACATCAAATTAGTGATACCGATTCGAAAATAATATTTAAGCTAAAAAATGAAGTTAATTTTAAATAATCTGCTCATATTCATAAAACATATGGTACCCAGTTCCATAACCATGTCATGGTATCCGGAAAAAATACAAAAAAGAAAAATCCGGTGAGTGTCAACACAGTTGTTATGTATAAACCTTTTGTTTGAGAATTAGCGGTACGTCCGTCTTTTAAATTGACTACTGCTTTTATAAGAGCGACATAAACTGGTATTATCACTACCATAAATGCAAATAGCCAAATGAAAATATCAATTAGATCGTCTTGGCTAGTTTTTATTAGTGTCCAACCAACTATAAATGCAGTATATGAAAGATATAAATATGTCTGAATCAAAGCAGAAATCATGGTGCCAAATTTAGATCGCATCTTACTGTGTTGGGCAGAATTACCCGTCAATAGTGTGCCTGGGTATCCGACGAGATTTAGAAGCAGCAGACTCAGAACAGTCGCTATTAGTCCAAAGATAATTAAGAGTAAAAGAGAGTAAATTGTTTCCGCTATCATACTGAATTATTAAGAATATTTTAAAAATTTTATAAAATCACTAAAGTCATTAGTTCAACCCAGGAAATGAAATTTGATTTAAGTTTTTTTATCTGCTAATTTATTTGACTCTCCCTATGGATTGAAGTTTACTTCATCACCATCATCTTCTTCGTCTCAACAAAGTTCCCTGCCTTCAACTGATAGAAATATACTCCGCTTGGTAGTGATGCTGCCTTAAACTCAATCTCATACCTTCCCGCAAGTTTAAATTCATCAACGATTGTAACAATCTCATCTCCTAAAATATCAAATACTTTTAATTTGACATTACTGCTTACCGGTATCTGATAACTGATCACTGTTCTCGGATTGAATGGGTTGGGGTAGTTTTGTTCTAAATAAAAACCAGCAGGAATGAATCTGATATCTTCATTAGAAGTAACAGTTGAAGTGGTTGTTTTGTACAATGAATATCCCCAAGGTCCGGTAAATAAATAATCATCTGTATCAACTGCAACACAACGAACATCCTGGGTTGGTAATCCGGAATTTATTGCTTCCCACGTTTCTCCATAATCCGTCGAACGAAAGACACCACCGCCATAATTATATGTGCCGCAAAATAAATGACCCATAGAATTTTCAGTATATGAGTAAACATTGTTCACGGGAATGTTCAATGGTGTCCACGTAACACCATTATCAGTTGAGCGATTTTTTGCTGCATAGATATAATCGTTGCTGCCAATAAAAAGACAATCTACGTAAGGATATAATGAACCTGTTATGTTTACCCAGACAGTATCTCCTACCGGGAGTTTCCACATTCCTCCACCCCAGCTTGCTAAGAATAAATCACCTTCAGAATTAAAAGCAAGATTACCTCCTGGGGGTTCACCTATTTTAAACCAATTATCGCCATCGTTTGTTGATTTATACACGCCATAATAATTGCTTACATATACATTACCTAAGTCATCTACCGTGAGACCTGCAATTTCGTGAGTTTGCACACCGGATTGTGTTGCTACCCATAACTCACCATTGTTTGTAGAACGATAAATGAAAGTAGAAGGGTTAGCATAATTAACACCAAGTCCGATAAATATTTTCCCATCCTGTTTGATGGCAATTTTT
>CAZLJI010000098.1:0-7944 GCA_964559565.1 uncultured Ignavibacteriaceae bacterium
TTAAGATTTGTTCCATCGCTGATTGGATTTAATCCAAGATTCGCTTCAAGAATTGCTTTATCAATTATCTGAACCATTTGTTTTTCCCAGGGAGTGATGGCAAGAGTGTGAGCGTCCAGAACAGAAACGTTGCCGACCTGGTTTAATGGAACCATATTTCCATAGTAGTCTACTTTTATACTATCAAGCAAAACAGTTGTTGCTTTTCCGGTTCTGATTTTGGCGAGCTCGCTTCGGAGTGTCTCAATAGTTTTGTCCATTCTGCCCTTGGCATCTTTTATTAATTGATGCATAACTACCTCAGTTTGTTATTAAACTTCTTTAGTAATTTTTTCGCCGCTGTTAATAAGAGTACCAATTTCTTCGCCCATTATAAGCTTCAGCAAATTATCCTTAACATCCATATTAAAAACAATCATAGGAAGATTATTCTCCTGGCAAAGGCTAACTGCAGTCAGGTCCATAATGCGAAGATTTTTTTTCAGAACATCCAGATAAGAAATATTTTCAAATCTGAATGCATTCGGATTTTTTTCCGGGTCGCTGTCAAACACACCATCCACTCTTGTTCCTTTAACAATAACATCAGCATTTATTTCTACTGCACGAAGAGAAGCTGCAGTATCTGTACTGAAAAATGGATGACCTGTTCCTGCACCAAAAATTACAACTCTCTTTTTTTCAAGATGTCTTATTGCTCTTCTTCGTATGTAAGGCTCAGCTATTGCTTCCATATTTATAGCACTCATCAAGCGAGTGAAAATTCCTCTTTTCTCAATTGCATTCTGTAAGGCAAGTGCGTTTATTACAGTCGCAAGCATTCCCATCTGATCCCCGGTGGCTCTGTCAATTCCTTGAGACGTTGCACTCAAGCCGCGATATATATTGCCGCCTCCGATTACAATTCCAAGTTCCACACCGGTTTTGTAAGCTTTCTGAATTTCCTCAGAAAAAAACTCGAGCACATTATTGTCTATTCCAAATTCCTGCTCACCCATAAGGGATTCGCCGCTAAGCTTGAGTAAAACTCTTTTATATTTTAAATTCATAACATCCTAAAAAAAATTACGTTTAAATATAAAAAAAGGTCTTAATATTATTAAGACCTTTCTGTTCGAAATTACTTTTTCTCGTCGCCGAGATGAAACCGGTCAAACCGGGCAACCTTGGCGCTGGAACCATGCTTAGCATTGAATTCCTTAAGCAAATAACTAACCGTCTTTGAATTATCTTTAATAAATGCCTGCTCGAGAAGAACATTTTCCTGATAGAACTTGTTCAATCTTCCCATAGCTATTTTTTCAAGCATCTGCTCGGGCTTACCTTCTTTTTTAGCTAATTCTTTGTAAATCTCAATTTCCTTATCAACTGTTTCTTTTGGAACATCTTCTCTCTTCACGCTGATTGGATTCATAGCAGCAACCTGCATTGCCATATCTTTACCAATTAAATAAAGTTCATCGCTTCCAGCTTTTACATCTTCAAACTTGATTAACACTCCAAGCTTTGAACCCATGTGAATATAATCAACAAGCAAACCATCATTTGCCTCCATAATATCAAAGCGAGAGATTTCTATCTTCTCACCAACTTTACCTAATACATCATTCAGCTTATCCTGAACATCAGAATTTTTTAATAGCTCCTCAACATTTTTTGGTTTGCTTTTATGCGCAGCATCGAGAACAAAATTAGCCAGTTTTATAAAGTCTTCACTCTTTGCAACGAAATCAGTTTCACAGTTTATCTCAAGGATAGTCGCAGATTTTTTATCTTCAGAAACTTTGGTTACAACTAATCCTTCGTTAGCAGATTTTTCAGCTCTCTTTGCAGCAACTGAAGCACCTTTCTTCCTGAGTATTTCAATTGATTTCTGAATATCACCATTAGCTTCCTCGAGCGCTCGTTTACAGTCCATCATTCCGGCGCCGGTTCTTTGTCTTAAATCATTTACTTGTGCAGCAGTAATAGCCATAATATTTATTTCCTTTCAAAATTAATTTTCTGAAGCAGGTTCATTCGTAGCCGAATCTTTTTTCTCTTCAGAAATATCATCTTCCTTTTTATCTCTTCTCTTTAAATGCTTTTTAGAAATCTTTTTATCTTCACCCTGCTCTGTTTCTTCATGATGCTCTTTTCTTGATCTTTCCCGTTCTGCAACTTCTTCTGCTCTTCTCTCCTTATGCTTGGCCTGTCCTTCAATTACTGCGTCAGCCATCTGCTTAATAATAAGCTCAATTGTTTTAACAGCATCATCATTTGCTGGAATTACATGATCGATTGGATCCGGGTCACAGTTAGTATCCACCATTGCAAATACAGGAATGTTCAAACGTTTTGCTTCTTTGACCGCGATATCTTCTTTCTTAATATCAACAACAAAAACGGCTCCAGGAAGTTTTGACATGGTCTCAACACCTTCGAGAATTTTTTTCAGTTTATCACGCTCACGAGTTAGGAATAATCTCTCCTTCTTTGTTATCTTTTCGAAAGTTCCGTCGGTCTCTTGCTTCTCAATATTCTGTAATCGTTTTACACTCTTCCTTATTGTTGAAAAGTTTGTGAGCATTCCGCCAAGCCATCTTTCACTTACCCAATTCATTCCGCATCTTTTAGCTTCCGATTCAATGACTCCCTTTGCCTGCTTTTTAGTTCCGACAAAAAGGATTGAACCACCCTGGGATACAGCTTCAACCATTTCGTGGTAAGCTTGATTAAGTAAGCCAAGACTTTTCTTTAAATCGATGATATGAATCCCATTTTTCTCCATGAAAATATATGGTTTCATTTTGGGATTCCAGCGGCGTGTTAAATGCCCGAAGTGTGCACCAGCCTCAATGAGGTGAGTCAACTCAATAGTTGCCATTTAATATATCTCCTGTTTTTTACTGCCTACCGTCAGGCAGGTCTTCTATTCTCGTCGTCTTTACCCTTCATCCCATTATTTCAGGACACAGGAGGTAAATCGGAGAATATGAATGTTAATGAATTATTTTAGTTAATAGTTTTTAGTTGAAAGTCTTAGTTTAATTGTTTTCAGTTTTAGTCATTTAGTTAAGTCACCAATTTTTTCATTTTCAAACCAAGACTATTAACAAAGTAACGAAAACAAAAAACAACTGAACCAATAAATGATCTATCTTTTTGAAAACTGAAATCTTTTTCGTGCTTTTGGTTGACCGTATTTCTTTCTTTCAACCATTCTTGGGTCTCTTGTTAAGAAACCTTCAATTTTTAATGCTGGCCTGAATTCAGGATTTGTATCAATTAAAGCTCGTGCTATTCCTAATCGTACAGCCTGTGCCTGACCGGTTGATCCGCCACCTTTAACAGTAACTTGAACATCATACTTACCTTTCGTCTCAGTGACATCAAAAGGTTTTGTAATATCTTCACGGCTGACCAGCAACGGAAATACTTTTTCAAATTCCTTGCCGTTTACAGTTATTTTTCCATTTCCACTTTTTAAAATGACTCTTGCAACCGATGTTTTTCTTCTTCCGATAAATATTCTATCAACCATTACTTCTCCGATGTACTTAATATTTCTGGTTTCTGTGCTTTGTGAGGATGATCTTCGCCAGCATAAACTTTTAATTTGGTTATTAAACTTTTGCCCAATCTGTTTTTTGGCAGCATGCCTCTTACTGCTTCCTGAATTGCGAACTCAGGTTTTTTACTTTTCATTTCTTCGTAAGAACGAATTTTCTGTCCGCCAGGATACATACTGTGCCAGATATATTTTTTCAATTCTTCACGTTTGCCGGTCATCTTAACTTTGTCAGCATTTATCACGATCACAAAATCACCGGTATCCATATTTGGTGTAAATATGGGTTTGGTTTTTCCTCTTATAACAGAGGCTACTCTCGACGCAAGTCTTCCCAAAGTCTGATCCTTTGCATCAACAAGATACCATTTCCTTGCAGCATCTTCGGGCTTTATGAACCTGGTCATTCTTTCCTTTTTCAAAATAAACTCCTTGGTTAAACAAATTCTTTTTTTGAGCCCGAAAAAATAAGCTCATACCCTCTAAAAGTCAAGAAATTTAAAGGCTAATCAATTTACCATAACTACAGTTGCGCAATTAGAAATGAGATTGTTTCATTAATGAATGATTTTCAAACAAAATGATACCCCCCCGAAAGTTTTATGAAATCAGTTTTATTTGAGGCCTTTGGCAGATTTCGTAACTTTGACATCTAAAATTCTACTTTCTGAATAAAACTTAAGGATAAAATGAAATTTCTTGTAACCGGAGGATCTGGCTTTTTAGGGATAAATCTTGTTAGATATCTGCATTCTCGAGGACATCAAATTAAATCTCTCGATCTTGTTGATTTTGACTATCCGGACATGAATGACAAAATTGAGAAAATCAAGGGAGACATCCGAAAAAAGGAAGATGCAGAAAAGGCAACTGAAGGTGTTGACATAGTTGTTCATTGTGCAGCGGCACTTCCTCTTTATACACCTGAAGAAATATTTTCAACAGATATCGACGGCACACGAACTATGTTAGAAGCTGCGGAGAAATTTAAAGTTCAACGATTCGTTCACATTTCTTCAACGGCAGTTTATGGGATTCCTGATCATCATCCATTATATGAAACGGATAAGTTGGATGGTGTGGGTCCATACGGTAAAGCAAAAATACAAGCTGAAGAGGAATGTATTAAGTACAGAAAAAAAGGAATGTATGTACCAATCATACGTCCAAAATCTTTTATTGGGCCGGAAAGGTTGGGAGTATTTGATTTACTTTTTGATTGGGCAAAAGACGGTCACGGATTTCCAATGATTGGAAATGGAAAAAATCGTTACCAGTTGCTTGATGTTGAAGACCTTTGTGAATCAATCTATCTCTGCAGTACTCTCGACAAAGAAAAAGTCAACGATACTTTCAACATTGGAGCGAAAGAATTTACTACAATGAGAGAAGATTACCAGGCTGTTCTTGATGATGCAGGACACGGAAAGAAAATAAAAGGACTTCCTGAAAAACCAATTATATTTACGCTCAGAGTACTTGAGTCAATGAAACTTTCCCCACTTTACAAATGGGTTTATGAAACGGCTTCAAAAGATTCTTTTGTATCGATTGAGAAGGCAGAAAAAGTTTTGGGATACAAACCAAAGTATTCAAATAAAGATGCTTTGATTAGAAATTATAAATGGTATCTTGAACATCACGAAGAGTTCAAAAATAAAACAGGTATTTCACACAGAGTTCCGTGGAAGCAGGGAATTTTGAAAGCCGCAAAGTATTTCTTCTAAAAAATGGCATTTGAAAAATTTAATTATTAAATAAGGAGTTAATAAAATGGCACAAAAAAAAGATTATCTAAAAGGAGTTATCGAGCATATCGATATTAAAAAGCACAATGTTGTTCCATTGGTTGATGCAATGGAGAATATGGCTTTCACTGCCCGTGACTTGAACCGTGCTGCAAGAATTTATGATATGATGCTGAAGGATAAAAACTGCGGAATCATTCTCACACTTGCTGGTAGTTTGTTCAGCGCAGGACTGAAGAAAGTAGTTTATGATATGATAATGAATAATATGGTTGATGCAATTGTTTCAACAGGTGCAATTATAGTTGATCAGGATTTCTTTGAAGCGCTTGGATTCAAACATTACAAAGGAACAAAATGGGTTGATGATAATGAAATGAGAGATTTGCACATCGATAGAATCTATGATACTTTCATTGACGAAGATGAATTAAGAATATGTGATGATACCTGTGCAAAAATATTTGATGGAATGGAACCAAAACCATATTCATCCCGTGAATTTCTTTATGAGTTTGGAAGATACCTAGAGAAAAACGGCGGACCGAAAGTAGATGATTCAGTTGTGTGGGCTGCATACAAAAAGAATGTTCCGATTTTTGTTCCTGCTTTCTCTGATTGCTCTGCCGGATTTGGTTTTGTTGTTCATCAGACACAAAATCCAGATAATCATTGTTCAGTCGATTCAGCAAAAGATTTTGTTGAGCTGACAAAAATAAAACTTGCCAGCAAAGACACAGGTATCTTTATGATTGGCGGCGGAGTTCCTAAAAACTTTACTCAGGATATAGTTGTTGCTGCTGACATTCTTCAGGAAGATGCAACGATGCACAAATATGCAGTTCAAATAACAGTTGCAGATGAAAGAGACGGTGCACTTTCCGGTTCAACACTTAAAGAAGCAAGCTCCTGGGGTAAGGTTGAAACTACTTACGAACAAATGGTTTACTCTGAAGCAACCGTTGCAATGCCATTAGTTGTCGGTTACGCATTTCACAAAGGAAGCTGGAAGGAAAGAAAAGGAAAAGAGTTTCAGAAGATTTACTTAAAAGCTGATGTAACAGCTTAAAATTCTTTTTCAAAAATTTATTCTAAGTCACACTTTTGAGCACTAAAAGTGTGACTTTTATCATTTAAAGCAATGAAACCGAATTGTTTTTTGACAGATAAAGATTGAAATTTACTGTGTTATTAGAAATAAGTTAGGATAAAGCAGAGTGAGAATAGTAATCGCAGGTATGGGGGATGTTGGATATCATCTGGCTAAACAGCTATCCAATGAAGAACACGATATCATCGCAATTGATATGGATCAGCAAAGACTCACCTATTCAGATTCAATGGCAGATATACTTACCATCAATGGCTCATCAACCAGTGTATCTACGCTTAAACAAGCTAAGGTGGATAAGGCAGATTTATTTGTGGCAGTAACTTCCTTTGAGGAAGTGAACGTTACAAGTGCCATACTTGCTAAGAAACTCGGTGCAAAGAAAACAATTGCCAGAATAAGCAACTCGGAATATCTTGATGAAAGTGTTGATATAAATTTTTCCGAGATTGGAATTGATTTTATGATCTATCCAGAAGAGTTAGCGGCAAAGGAAATGGTCAACCTGATTCTGAGATCAGCAGCAACAGATGTGATGGATTTTGAAGGCGGGAAACTTTCAGTTATTGGTTTACGGCTTGATAAAGATGCACCTGTCATACGAAAAACAATTGTAGATGCACTCCACAGAAACTTCAAAACTATAATTCCAAAAGGCAATGACAGGTTCCTGCCTAACGACCAGGTTTTTGTGATCACAAGACCAGAAGGTAATAATGTTGTGTTGAAACTTGCTGGTAAAGAAGAAATTAATTTTAACAACATAATGATCCTTGGCGGAAGTAAGATTGGTCGAAGAGTTGCCCAGCTGCTCGAAGATAAAATGACAGTTAAATTAATTGAATCGGATGAAGAAAAAAGTTTACAGCTTGCCGATTCATTAACAAGTACATTGGTTATAAAGGGAGATGGTAGAGACATTGATCTTCTTGCACAGGAAGGAATAATTGATGTCGATGCTTTTGTTGCTGTAACTGAAGATGCAGAAACAAACATAATAACCTGTCTGATGGCTAAACATCTTGGAGTAAAGAAAGCAATCGCATTAGTAGACAAAGTAAATTATATACCTCTCACACAAACAATCGGTCTGGATTCTCTTATCAACAAAAAATTAATAGCAGCAAATAACATCTCAAGATATATCCGCAAAAGTGAAGTCCTTGCACTAAGCTCTCTTGAAGGAATTGATGCAGACATTATGGAATATGTAGTTCAGCCAAATTCACCCATCACTAAAAAACCGATTAAAGATCTTAACTTTCCCAAGGAAGCGATAATTGGTGGAATTATCCGGGGCGATGATTCAATGATTGCGATAGGTGATACAAGAATACAAAACGGGGATAAGGTTGTTGTATTCTCCCTGCCGGGCGGAGTTAAACAAACAGAGAAGTTCTTTAAATAACCAATGAACTTTAGAATCATTTTAAAGATTGTTGGGTTCTTGCTGATCCTCAATGGATTTGCAATGCTTACCGGAATTCCATTTTCTATTTATTATCAGAGCAATGACATTCCAGCCCTGCTTTTCT
>CAZLJI010000099.1:0-7925 GCA_964559565.1 uncultured Ignavibacteriaceae bacterium
AGACGGAATTCCAGAAGTAATAATCTCAACAGAAAATTATTGGACGATGTGTCTTAATGGTGCTGCTTCAGGAACAACGTATCCAATTTGGATTTTTACAACATATATGAGCAGCAGCAATGCAGGCTCCATTGGCGCAAACTTTGAATACGGAGTTCAGGATGCAATCCAAATTGCAAATGATTTAAATGGGGATGGTGTCAATGACGTTGTTTTGGCTATTGGCGGAGGTAATGAACATATTTATGCTCTTAATGGCAGGAACGGACAAATACTATGGCAGTATGGTGATGATATTAATTGGAGTCTGGGTGATTTTGAAGCGGTTGATGTGCAGAGAGATTTTAATGGTGATAATGTTGAGGACGTTTTGGCGATAGCTGATGGAAATGAAGAAGGAACAGGTTATAAAAGAGCATATTTGTTCAACGGAGTAAACGGAAACATTATTTGGGAACATTATTACCCCGGACCTAATCCTGCTTTTGGAAAAACAATAATTTCAATTGATGATTTAAATGGTGATAATCTTCCTGATGTCGTCATTGCCTATGGAAATAATGGCATCTCTGATCAAGCGGTCCGTGCGTTAAATGGAATCAATGGTCAAACTTTATGGACAAGACAAATGATTTCATATGAACCAAAAGAATTATTAGAACTGCAATTACCAGGTGGAAATTCGGATGTTATTGCCGCGGAATATTTTAATAGAATTCACAGATTGAATGGAACCAATGGAGAAATTGTTTGGACTTACCCGCTTGGTGCTTCTGCAGGTGTTATTCAGATAGCACTGATAAATGATCTTAATAACGATCAAATACCCGATGTGCTAATTGCATCATTTGCAAACAATGGTTTGAATTGTTTAAGTGGTGCAAATGGCGCACAATTGTGGGCTTGGCAAATGGACTACCAATTCGGTGTGGCTACTATTCCAGACATAAATAACGATGGCGTAGAAGAGGTTCTTGCTGCAGCACGTTATGGGAATTTTTACTGCATTAGCGGTAACGGTGATTCATTAATTTATATGCATTCATTCCCAGGTGATTGGATGTATTCCGTGAATAGAATTCCTTCAATAGATGGAAACTTCAGTTATGAAATGTTAGCAGGTACCCGTGATGGTAAAGTAGTTTGTTTCTCAGGTGGAACAGTTGCAGTTCCTGTTGAGTTAACATCTTTCTCTGGCTACGTTTCAAATGGTAAAGTTACTTTGAACTGGTCAACTTCAACTGAAACAAACAATCAGGGATTTGAGATAGAAAAAAAATCAAATGATAATTGGGAGCAAATCGGTTTTGTTCCAGGTTCGGGAACAACGACTGAGCTACGATCTTATTCTTTTAGTGATGAAAATATTTTTTCTGGAAATTTTAGTTACAGACTAAAGCAAATAGATTATAATGGGCACTATGAATATTCTGATGTGATTGAAATAGAGGTCGGAACCCCAAATGAATATGCATTACAGCAAAATTATCCAAATCCGTTTAATCCAACTACAACTATCTCATACTCGATTAAAGAAAAAGGTTTGGTAACACTAAAAGTCTTTGATGTACTTGGTAAGGAAATCGTGACGCTCTTAAACGAAGAGCAAAATTCTGGTTTATATAGTCTAGAATTTAAGGCTTCAAACTTTGCAAGTGGAATATATTTCTATACGCTGATGGCCGGAGATTTTGTTTCAACGAAGAAAATGATTCTCTTAAAATAATTTTATATCGAGAATTAAGTATTTAAAATCGACTTAACGTATTCAAGTTTTTCTTCCGCAATAAGAATTTTATCCTTTTGCAAAGAAGAAAGTTTTGATTTTATTCCCTTTGCCTCCAGCAGGTCAATAGCTTTTGCAGCTATACCTTCATTCTCAAATTGAAGTTCAATAAGAGGCACACGATTAACTGATAGATTATCTGAAAGACTGATTCCACAAATCGGACAACTCTCAGAATCAAATAGAGGTATTGAGTTGAATTCAGATAAATAATCTTCAAACTCATTCAGATCAGTATCTAACATTTAGAACACTCCCCGGTTTGTTATTGTATTCCGAATCTTCCACTAAATTCATAAACATCGTGGTTGTTATGATTTGTTACTTTTACAAGGTAATGGTTTGAAAGCGTTATATCAACCGGTACTATCCATTCATACTTGCCAAAATTTTCAATATTTTCAATGATTGTAAATTTATACTCATTCTTTCTATAAAGTTGAACTTCCATTTTTCTGATAGTGGGTGCAATCCATTTTATTGTGATGGTATCACCAGGATTCCAGACGGTGCCATGAACAGGTGAAGTTACAAAAATATTCGAGGCTTCGTCTGGTGCTTGCACGATGGATTCAGATTGCGCTCTTTCACCGAACATTTGTCTGCAACCGGAAAATAGAATGAGAAATATCAGTAAAGTTTTTAAAGTAAATTTAAATGCTCTCATAAAACCCTCTATAGCAAAAAAAGCAAATTAAAGTTTAAATATCAAGTTCAGATGACATTTTTAACAAAATGCGATGTGTTTTACTTTTTTAGTGAGTTCTCATTTTTATTCATTTTTCTAATTTGTAATGCATTTATTTCTTCGTTTTTAAGTCATAAATGAAGGCAGCAGATGGCACGTAAGTTGGCTAATTAGAAATGCATCATATGTTCTCTCCTTATAACCCCGCAACTCATCAGTAGTTGAGGGGTTTTTTATTTGAAAGTCACCACTAGAAAAGTAGCCTCAATCCATCTAATTAATTTAACTCATAACTTGTTGATTAGCCAATCTAATTGCACAAGTATTTGATTAGATACTAATAATAAAAATTAACTGAAAACTTTTTATTCCTATATCGGATGTTCTCAGAAATACTAGGTATTTTTACCAGCATCCTGACTTTCCAATAGAGATTCGTTTAGTTATATTTGCTTCCAATTTTTCAAAAAATTCCCGGACAAAATGATTGATATAAAGAAATTAAATCCAGATCAACAAAAAGCGGTAGAATACACTGGAGCAGCTCAAATGATTGTTGCTGGAGCCGGCTCTGGAAAAACAAAAGTTCTCACCTACAAAGTTGCCTATCTTTTAAAACACGTGTACAAGCCAGAATCAATTCTTGCTATAACTTTTACTAATCAAGAAGCAAATGAAATGAAGGATAGAATTGTTGAATTAGTTGGTAAAAAAGCAGAAGCTATCTGGATGGGAACATTTCATTCAATTTTTGCAAGAATTTTGCGAACAGAAGCGAAGAACATAGACTACAAACCCAACTTTTCCATCTATGATACTGAAGATTCTTATTCTCTCGTCAGTAACATAATGATGAATTTCAATATAGAGATAGAGGGATTGACAGTAAATTCGGTACGACACAGGATAAGTTTTCTTAAGAATCATATGATTATGCCCGCAGAATTCAGAAAGAAATATGTCAAAGGTTTCAGAGATGAAAAGATAGCTGAGATTTATGATGAATATCAGAAAAGACTTATAGCAAATAACTCAATGGATTTTGAAGATCTTTTATTGAACCCCATTCAACTTTTCAACTCAAACGAAAAAATTCTGCATAAATACAAGAGCAGATTCAACTATATCCTCGTAGATGAATTTCAGGATACAAACAAAGCACAGTATGAACTTCTCAAAATGCTGGTCTCGAGAACTTGTAAACTATCTGTTGTTGGAGACGATGCTCAAAGTATTTATAGCTGGAGAGGTGCTAACCTTGGTAATATGCAGGATTTCGGGAAAGACTTTAAAAATCATAAACTATTTAAGCTTGAACAAAATTACAGGTCAACCAAAACTATTCTTGCCGCGGCTGATTCCGTAATTAAGAATAATAAAAATCAGGTCAGTAAAACTTTATGGACTCAGAACAATGATGGTGAACAACTAACCTTAATTCGATGTGCAGATGAAAAAGACGAAGCATTTCAACTGGCTAAATACATAAAAAAAGAGATAAGCAAGAAAAAACTATCATACAAAGATTTTGCAATATTGTATAGAACTAATGCTCAAAGCCGTGCAATGGAAGACATTTTTTATAAGGAAAAGATTCCTTACATCATCATTGGTGGTATTGAGTTTTACAAGCGGAAAGAAGTTAAGGATGTTATTGCTTACTTACGAGTAATTGCTAATCAGAATGACGAAGAAAGTATTTTACGAATAATGAACTTTCCGCAAAGAGGAATTGGAAATACAACAGTTACACGCATGATTGCATTTGCAAGGAAGCATGATCTCACACTTTTCCAAACGATGAATCGAGTCTTTGAGGTCATTGATATCAAGGAAAGAATTCAAAAAAATGTTAAGGGATTTAGAGTTCTCCTCGAGAAGTACATAAAACTGAAAGATACTTTATCAGTCGGCGAACTTTCTCTGGCATTAATTGATGAATTAGGTTTGGTAAGATTGTTCTAATATGAAATCGAGGCTTGAAAATATTAACCAGCTAATGGCTGCAATATCAGAATACTCAAAAGCAAACAATGGTGCAATGTTAGATCAATTTCTTGAGGAAATTTCGTTGGTATCGGATATTGACATGAAAGATGATAAGAAAAATGCTGTTACTTTCCTTACCGTTCATAGTTCTAAGGGATTAGAATTCCCAATAGTATTTATCTCAGGTTTAGAAGAAGAAATATTTCCTCTCGCTAACAGGTTCAGTGAGGATTCTACGGTTGAGGAAGAACGAAGACTTTTCTATGTAGCTGTTACGAGAGCAGAGCAGAAGATTTTCCTATCCCATGCAAGAAGCCGATATCGTTTTGGAGAAGTTGCATATCAAAGCCGTTCACGTTTTATTGATGAGATTGCACCCTCAACTATTCAGGAGATAAACGGCGGTATTGGAAGAAAGGCAAATAGAAAAACAAAAAAAGAACTATTCTACGAATATTTTAATTCAGTTGACTACGAAGATTTTGATCAGGAAAATAAAGTTGTAAGAATTGGAAGTCGTGTGATGCATGAAAAATTTGGATTAGGCAAAGTAATCGATGTAACCGGCGCAGGGGACCAGGTAAAAGCAACTGTAGCCTTTGAAGGTAATAATGTTCGGCAATTGATGCTAAAGTTTGCCCGTTTGAAAATACTTCATTGATTACTTTATTCTGAATTTTATTTACAAGTTTTTATAAAAATATTTTAAAGGAAAGAACATAATTATGTCAATTGCGCCTAAGAAATTAGCGATACTTGTTGGTGGTGGACCAGCACCTGGAATAAATAGTGTTATTGGTGCTGCTACTATAAGAGCCGAAGTTGAGGGGATAGAGGTTTTGGGAATTAAAGATGGATTCAAATGGATTATGGGGGGCGACACTACTCACATTAAAGAATTGAATATACATAACGTTAGTCGAATTCATTTCCGTGGCGGCTCTTACATCGGTATATCAAGAGCTAACCCAACAAAAGATGACAAGCATCTTGAAAATGCTGTTACATCTCTTTTACGTCTTGATGTTGATAAATTAATTACCATAGGTGGTGATGATACGGCATTCAGTGCTTTAAAAGTTAACGAGATGGCAGCAGGTCGTATTAAGGTTGTCCATGTTCCCAAAACAATTGATAATGATCTTGACCTTCCTCATGGACTACCTACTTTTGGATTTCAAACTGCAAGACATATTGGAGTTGAAATAGTTAAAAGCCTTATGGTTGATGCGCAAACAACTTCACGCTGGTATTTTATCGTAACTATGGGAAGAAAAGCCGGACATCTTGCTCTCGGAATTGGAAAAGCTACGGGATCTACGATAACTTTAGTTCCTGAAGAGTTTCCAGGTGACTCAATTGGACTTAATCATGTTGTTGATGTTCTCGTTGGTTCAATTATTAAAAGAATGAGCTATGGAAGATCAGATGGAGTTGCAATTTTAGCTGAAGGCATAGTGGAAAGGTTAAAAATTGAGGACCTCGATCAATTAGTCGATATTGAAAGAGATGCACACGATAATATCAGAATTGCTGAAGTAAATTTTGGTGAAATTCTTAAAATAAAAGTGCAGCAAAAGCTAAGAGAATATGGCATCAAGGTAACTGTAGTGGCAAAAAATATTGGATATGAATTAAGATGCGCTGATCCAATTCCATTTGATATGGAATATACTCGTGATCTTGGTTTCTCGGCTTCCCAGTTCATACTAGATGGTGGTAGTGGTGCAATGATCTCAATTCAGAACGGAAGATTTGTTCCATTGTATTTTAAAGATATACTTGATCCTGAAACGAAAAAAACCAGAGTTAGAATGGTTGATCCGAGCTCCGAATCCTATTATATCGCGAGAAAGTATATGCTAAGGTTGAACAAAACCGATTTTGAGGATCCTCACGAATTGGCAAAGCTCGCTGCAACTGCTCATCTCTCAATTGAAGAATTTAAGAAAAGATTTTACTACCTGATTGAACAGGATTTGATGTACAAACATCTTGAAGAGGGAACCATTTCCTTCTTGACAGCTGACAGTAATGTAGCCTTTAAGGCTCTTTCAGCTCCGGGGGAAAATGGTGATGCAATAGATTAAAGGCTATAATCATTTCATCCCCATCTTTATCAATCAAGAAATAATCTCTAACGCTTTTTGTATTTATTCATATAAGTTAAGCGAACTATACTTATCTGCTTCCAAGCTTTTCTGTTTATAAGATGCTTTCAAGATTTTAATCAGGTTATATCTTAGATTAGCCACTTATGAAGTTAAAATATTATCCTTATACAATCATACTCAAAGAAGAATTCACATTATCTGTTGGTTCGCGTAGAACAACTCCTGCGGTAATGGTTGAAGTTGAACAAAATGGACTTCTTGGTTATGGTGAAGCTTCACTTCCACCATACATGTCTGAAGACCAATCCAGCGTGATTCACTTTTTTAATAAATTGAATCTTGAATCATTCAATGATCCTGAAGATGTTAACCAGATTCTTGATTATGTTGATAAAATTGCAGAGGGAAATAATGCAGCAAAAGCAGCCGTTGATATTGCTTTGCACGATTTGTTAGGGAAGATTCTGGATGTACCTTTACATAAATATTTTGGTATTGAGAGAAAAGGTAATATCTACTCCTCCTATACAATTGGCATATCCGATTTAAAGAGAATAAAGCAAAAGATTGATTATGCATCCGGATTCAAGTTTCTTAAAATAAAATTGGGAACTGAAAATATTAAATCTACTATTTTAGCAATCAGAAATTTCACTGATAAACCTTTGTATGTTGATGTCAATCAGGGGTGGTCAGATAAATATTTTGCTCTCGATATTATTGGTTGGCTTGCTGAGCAAAATGTTACATTAATTGAACAGCCGTTACCTAAAGAAAATTTGGAAGATGAAAACTGGCTGAAAGAAAAGAGTCCTTTGCTAATAATCGCAGATGAAGCAGTACAATCGTTAGAAGATATGGAAAAAATAAAAGACCTTTATTCAGGTGTGAATATCAAACTAATGAAAGCTGGGGGAATCAGGCAATCTTTTCAAATGATGAATAGAGCGAAAGAGATGAAGCTAAAGATTATGCTTGGATGTATGACTGAGACTTCGTGTGCGATAACCGCAGCATCTCATCTATCACCTCTTGCCGATTGGGTGGATTTGGATGGGGCTGAATTGATATCAAATGATTTGTTTAAAGGAATGAAGATCGTAGATGGTGCACTTATTATTCCTGATTTGCCAGGATTAGGTGTGGAAAAAATCACAAAATGAAAATAATGGGATAAAAAGTGGAATTTATTATTAATTAAAAATGTTTAGATTTCACTTGCTAAAAATTAACTATTAAGGAAAATCAATGGCAAAAAATTACGTATCAAATAAGGATGAAACAGTAAGAATGTTTGAAAGTGATTTTTTGGAGTTTTTCTCCAGAGTTCACTACACGGTACCTCTCT